>NZ_BADU01000153.1:0-117069 GCF_000239875.1 Pseudoalteromonas sp. BSi20311
AACATAACCATCGCATTAATAGCATTTGCATGGTTTATGCGTGGTTCTTGGAAAAAAACCAAGTTAACCAAAGAAGATAAGCACATAGTGCAGGTTACACGAGAAACATTAATAGAAGAGGGCGCACGTTAGCAAGTAAATTCATAATGCGGTCATAAAAAGTCGTTGTAATAAATACACTGCTAAAACGAGGTGTGTTTATTATGACAAAAGCTATCAATACAAAAGCACAAGCGCCGTACTTAACTATTGCACAGTTAAAAACAGTGAGTCACTTAAAAACTCTGATCCGATTTAAATCGATTACTCCTAACTCAGCTGGTGGCATTGAGTGGCTTGCGAACCATCTTACTGAGTTAGGCTTTAGTACAGAGCAATTTAGTTCTAATAATGTGACAAACTTAATTGCAAAAATAACTTTTGGGGCAGGCCCTGTGGTGGCATTTTCTGGGCATATTGATGTGGTACCCGCAGGGCAAGGTGGCTGGTTAGCCGATCCCTTTGATGGACACATAATTAACGATGCGATTTATGGGCGTGGTGCCGCCGATATGAAAGGAGGCATTGCCGCCATGCTTAGCGCAACGCAGACGCTAATAAACAGCGCGCAGCAAAAGCAGGGAACATTATTTTGGCTGATCACCTCAGATGAAGAAGGTGAGGCGGAGCATGGCTCTGTGTTGATTGCCAAGCGATTAGCACAACAGGGCGTTGTGCTTGATGGCTGTATTGTTGGTGAGCCAACCAGCCACCTGCAGGTAGGTGACACTATAAAAAATGGTCGACGTGGAGCCTTATCTGCGCGATTAGCTATTCAAGGAAAGGCTGGGCATGTAGCCTATCCTGAGAATACCATTAATGCTGCGCACATCAGTGCTGAAGTGGTTAACAGGCTCACACAAATAGACTGGCCTTTAGATGAACTTAGTTCAAAAACAACGCTGCAAGTCACCGGTATTAATATTGATAATGTGTTAGATAACCTCGTGCCAGCTCAGTGTGATATTACTTTTAATATTCGCTATAGCCATGGGTATAAAAGTAAACATGTTAAGCAACGTGTGTTTGCTGCACTGAAGGATTTCAGCGAGCATTTGGTTATACAGTGGGAGCGTCCATGTGAACCCTATTATACAAGCCATAAGATTGAGAGTTGCTTACTCGCTCAGTTAGAGCAGGCAATTTTTAAAGTGACGGGGAATTATCCTTTATTAAGCACCAGTGGTGGGACGTCGGACGGACGATTTTTTGCACAGCAAACAACACAAGTCATAGAGTGTGGGGTACGAAACCATAGTATTCATCAGGTTAATGAACATGTACCGATTTGCGACTTGTTAGAAATAGAAAAGATTTATACGCAATTACTCGATGGTATTTTTACTCAGCCTTGAAGTATTAATAACTATTAAAGCGCCGCTTAATGCCGCTTTAATAGTTATTCGATTAAGGGTTAACGCTTTAACTTGCTGATGCTGATTTATCAGTACCCAAGTAGCGTTTTGCTTTGCTTGGTTTTACTTTTTCAAGATCAACCAATACTAGGCCATCAATACAATTATTGAATTGTGGATCAATACTAAAGCTTAAAAATTTAACGCCATTTGGTTCGCATAGCTCTGTATATTGTTTAAATAGTGTGGGTACATGCGTGCCCATGTTAGCGAGTATGTGTTTAAGCTCTACAAAATCTTCTTTTATATTATTACCCTCGAACAAGTTAGTGCACTGAGTTTGCTGATCAGTTGTGTGACGAAAAGCATTGTTAGGCGTTGCGAGTGATTTTTCACAGCCATAATAGTGCTGATAATAATGCACTAATAAAGACTTTGCCTGCTCAGGTAGTGCGTTTGACACACTCACCGCACCAAATAAGTAACGGTATTGAGGGTAGCGATTTATAAAAGCGCCAATACCATACCATAAGTAGTCGAGACTTTTTCTGCCCCAATATTTAGGTTGTACAAAGCTTCGGCCTAGCTCTATGCCTTGTTTAAAATAAGGAGTCATATCTTGGGTATAATTAAATAGGCTATCGGTATAAAGCCCACTTTGTGAGTGTTGTTCAATCACATCCTGTGCACAAGCTAATCGGTAAGCACCCACCAACTCTAGTGCATGTTCATCCCACAATACTAAGTGCTGATAGTGCATATCGTATTTATCTATGTCTCGGCGGTTTCCACTACCTTCACCTACAGCCCGAAAAGCGATTTCTCGTAAGCGGCCCAGTTCACGAAATAAGGGAGAGCTTCCTTGATATTGGTACAAATAAATCACCATGCCATCACTGGTTTTACCTAAATGTTCGCAGCATTCTATGGCTTTTTTTAATTCTTTTTTACATTCAGGAGAGGCGATCGGAGCATGAGTTTTTAATGGTAGCGTTTTTTTTGTGGTTAAACGATATAGTTGCTTACGGATTAGCTCAACCACTTCTTTGTCTTTTAAGTCTGGGATTAAATAAGACTCAGGAGCAATGGAAGCGCCAATTTCAAACTCGAGTGATTTTTGACGTTGCTTAAACATTTCTTTTACCAGTAATAAGCTAGCCAGTGGTTTATAAAGCATTGATGCGCCGTAAAACAGCGGACTATTTCTGGCTTTAATATAGATAGGCAAAATAGGGCTGTTAGCCTTTTTAGCAATGCGTAAAAAGCCACTGTTCCATTTGCAGTCTTTTATACCCGTAGGACGAAGTCGAGAAACTTCACCGGCAGGGAAAATAAGTAACGCTCCTTCATTTTTTAAGTGCTGGTGGATATTACTCAGCTCTTGTTTTTTACTTTGCCCTGATAGGTTATCAACGGGTAGTAATAACGAATGCATGGCGTCAACGGTCATTAACATACGGTTAGCCACCACTTTTAAATCGGCTCTTACCGTTGATAACACATTAATTAATGCAAGCGCATCTAAGGAGCCGATAGGGTGGTTTGCAATAATGACAATTTTTCCTTCACTGGGAATATTTTCTATTTGCTTAGCTTTATAACGAGTTTCAAAGTCAAGTTCATCAAGTACTTGCTCTACAAATTCTATTCCTTGAAGGTGGGGATAGGCAGTTGCAAAGTTTGTAAATTCTTGTTCATGTAATAAGTAGCTAAGACTTTTTTTTACCAGTTTTTTTATTTTAAATGAGTTAGTTAACTGTGGTAAATTGGTTGCTATTACTTTATCTACACTGATCATACGCACCTCTTTTTATACTAGGCTAAGGCCAATATGTTTAGCTTAGAGTGCGCATATGACAATACGCGGTCAGTTGTGTGACTTTTTAAAACCGTTTACTTACTATTGAATTAAACCATACCAGTACTATTATTTACGGTTACTTTTTAAGGAATCATCATGTCAGTTTTAGTCGCGATTACCGGTCGAGATAACACAAAATTAATTGCAAAAATG
This sequence comes from Pseudoalteromonas sp. BSi20311, assembly GCF_000239875.1. Classification (NCBI taxonomy): domain Bacteria; kingdom Pseudomonadati; phylum Pseudomonadota; class Gammaproteobacteria; order Alteromonadales; family Pseudoalteromonadaceae; genus Pseudoalteromonas; species Pseudoalteromonas sp. BSi20311. Next base: position 3,409 of record NZ_BADU01000153.1, read on the forward strand.
CAATCGCAATTGCCCAATATTCAAATTGAGCAGCTTGATGATTGCCAAGATTTTGCAAGTGTAGAATTTGTACTGGCTTGGAATGCGCCCGCGTCTTTATGGCTAAAGTTGATAAATTTGAAAGCGGTGTCATCGTTTGGTGCTGGGGTTGATAGTATCGATTTAAGTTTACTACCTGCACATGTTGAAGTAGTGCGCATTGTCGATAAACAGTTAGCCAACGACATGGCTGAATATGTACTTACTCATGTATTAGCGCAAAAATTGCGATTAAAAGAATATTTTTTAAAACAACAGCAAAGTGAATGGAAGCCCAAAAGAGCGTATAAGCACAATCAAGTCAGTATTTTAGGGTTTGGCGAATTAGGCCAAGCTTGTGCCTACAGGTTGGCTAATAATGGTTTTAAAGTTAGTGCTTGGAGCCGAAGCCCTAAAATATCAACGATAGCAACACACTACCATGGCGATGACGGCTTAACACAGATGCTTGAGCAAACCGATTATTTAATTTGCCTATTGCCACTTACTAGCAATACTAAAGGTATTATTAATCAACAGTTGCTTAAGCAACTTCCTGAGCACGCCGTGCTAATTAATGTGGCCCGAGGTGAGCATGTTGTTGAAGCTGATTTGCTCGATGTGCTCAACAACGCACGTTTACGAGCAGCAACGCTTGATGTATTTGCCAGTGAGCCACTACCAAGCGAACACCCTTATTGGCAGCACCCAAATATTACTTTAACGCCGCACTGTGCTGCGCTGTCAGATCTAGATAGTGTTATTGAACAAATAGCAGGCAACATCCTACGCTTACAAGCGAAACAGCCATTACATAATAGTATTAACAAAATTCAGGGTTATTAATGAACAATTTGTTTAATTTTTAACAGAAACAGCTTGTTAACATTTGTAATTTTTATTATTGTTAAAAGCCGTTCTAACAAAAATAATAAATAGGATGAATTATGAAACCCAGTCAAGGGGGCGCAAAAATCAGCATTGTGGTTGTATCCATCATTATATTAGGAATATCTGCGTGGTTTAATCAAGCTAATGCGGCAGCCCTGATGCTTAACTAACCCTTATTAGCACAGCAAGGTTTAACTGCGCTTGCTGTGAATTTCTCTGTTTTGATGCTTTTTATCATCACTTTTCTTCAATAAAACATACGTTGCACCACTTCCTCCATGTTGCCTGAGTGCAGTATGAAATGCTAAAACACAAGGAATTGTTTGCAGCCACTGATTTACGTAACTTTTTAAAATACCCGGTTTGGCTTTATTTTTAATGCCTATTCCATGACGAACAAGAACCATTCTTATATTGCGATTGTGGCAATCTTTAATAAAGGCCTGCAACGAAGCATAGGCATTTTTTAGAAGTTGCCCGTGTAAATCTAACGTCGCATCGAGCTGATATTTAGCTAATCTTACATTTTTAAAAACCGGGCTTTGCACGCCATCTCGTTTAAAGCTTAATATGGCGAGTGGGTCGAGCAATTCAAGTGGTTCATCTAACGGATTAAATTGTTCACTGTTTAAATTTGATTGTGCAGCTTTATTTTTTTCTTGTTGAGCGATAGCTGCTTTATGGCTTTTAGGTGGCAATGTCACGGTGTCGTGACTGATAGGGGTAACATCTTCCATAGAGGATAAGAATAAATCGAAATCTGACAACGGCATGGGCTTATCTCAAAATAGGCTAATACGAGATTAATTTTAACTTAGTTCAAACTAAGACCCAAGATTTTTAAAGCTGTGGGATAAAAAAAGCCCAGAAAAACTGGGCTATAAAATATTCTAAGGGGAAGTAATTAGTGTTGAGATACAGTAAATTGCCCAAATGTATAAACTTTGAACAAGTAAAATGTGTTGATCAAAACTAAACTCATATTTGAAATAATACTCGACGACATAAGATCTAAGCTAAATGATAGGAATAACAAACCACAAGCACTAATCGCAGCAACGCGAAGCAGTGTCAGTTGGTTAATAAAGAATGCACCTAAACCTAGTGCAAGTAGTAATGTATTTAAAAGCCAATCTAGCTCGTTTAGCATGGTCGTTTCAATAGTTCAGTTGTTGAAAAAAGGAGCGCCATTATGTTGATCTTTTGCACAGCTTTCAACCAAGTAATTTTAAATTTTCAGATTAGTTTTTTTAATGTTAAAAGTAAGTAAGCAATACTGGAAATATTCCTTCCTCAGCAATAATTCGATATTTTTGGCAGCTCTGCGGTTGCTGTAAATCAATACATAGGTAAAGGGTTCTATGCTCCTTATCCAGTCGCGGGTGGAGGGTTGAGTCCAGTAGTTTTGGTTCGCTTGAAAACAACCCAGGCCAATACACACTTTGGCTCACCATAGATGATTTTTTATAAGTAAGTAAGCTTGGCTTTGGCACTAAAACAAGTATAAGTAATAATATCGTGAAAATAAAAAACAGGGTCAGCTTGATACCACGCTTAGTGTTCTTTGATTGCGGCTTTAATTGTGGGGCAAGGTTTGCAAGCTTATTAGTGGGTGTAGGTTTAACAGTAATCGTTTTATTTTTTTGCGGCGACTCTTTTTTGTGGTTTTCGACATAAAGCAAATCTGGCCTTTTTAGCTTAGCTCTCTATAATAAAGTAAATATTTGTATTTTAAGCAAATCACCAATTTTGCAGACATGGCTTTAGCCTATAAGGATTATATATGAATACGCAGCTATCTATTTTAATAGTTGATGATGTTAGTACGGTGCGTAGCTTTTTGAGTCAAACCCTGATGCATTTAGGGATAGAGAATGTAAAAGAGGCGTCAACGGCCGCGCAGTGCATTAGCGAGTGTCGTGCAGCCAATTTTAATATTATATTTTTAGATATAGAACTACCTGATGGCGACGGTAAAGAGCTTATTGCGCAAATTAATGAGTTATCACCAGAGACAAACGTGGTGATGGTGTCGGCTCATTCAGGCGTTGAAAATGTGAAGGATGCGATAGATAGAGGGGCTAAAGGATTTGTAGTTAAGCCATTTTCTCCAAAGAAAATTGCGGCGATGTTGAAAAAGTTTTACCCAGAGCTTGATAACGTTTAATAGGCGCATTTATTTTGGGCAAAAAAAAACCGGCAAAAGCCGGTTTTTTTAATCTTGCAAAAACAAATTATAGCGCTTTAATTTTAGCAGCTAAACGGCTCTTATGACGAGCAGCTTTGTTTTTGTGGATTAGACCCTTAGTTGCGTAACGGTCTAGGATAGGTGTAGCAACAGAAAAAGCTTGCTGTGCAGCTTCTTTATCGCCAGCTTCAATAGCTACGATTACTTTTTTGAAGTAAGTACGCATCATTGAACGACGGCTTGCGTTGTGCTGACGGTTTTTTTCGCTTGTGATAGCGCGTTTTTTTGCAGACTTGATGTTAGCCAAGGTTTGCTCCTAACAATCTTAAATAAAGCTTAAATTAAAGGCCGTGGAATATGCCTGTTTTTATCATGAATGTCAATTTAATTTTAACAATCCAAGAAAAACTGCTCCTTATAACGAACATCAATTTGCCGCTTTAGCAGTTAATAGCGCTATTGTAACAAAGCAAGGGGTTCCAGCCTAGTGCTTTAAAGCGATTTATAAAAAAGACTATGGCATAATTAACTTAATTGCTGATTTTTAATATGGATTCATAGTGTCAAAAGGTTTGTTTCGTTCTGGGATGATTGTAAGTGCAATGACAATGATCTCGCGTATTTTAGGGCTAGTACGAGATGCCGTCGTGGCTAACTTGTTGGGCGCGGGCGCTGCAGCCGATGTATTTTTATTTGCTAACCGTATTCCTAATTTTTTACGTCGTTTATTTGCCGAAGGGGCTTTTGCGCAAGCATTTGTACCGGTATTAAGTGAAATTAAACAGCAGCAGGGCGATGAGAAGGTCAGGATATTTGTAGCCCAAGCCGCCGGCACGTTAGGCACTATTTTACTGATAGTGACGCTCTTTGGTGTGATAGCGTCACCTGTTATTGCTGCTTTATTCGGCACTGGTTGGTTTATTGATTGGTGGCAAGGGGGGCCTGACGCAGAAAAGTTTGAGCTTGCCAGTTCGCTATTAAAACTGACTTTTCCTTATTTGTTTTTTGTAAGCCTTGTGGCGCTCAGTGGCGCTGTGATGAACGTTTATAATCGTTTTGCCGTGGCGGCTTTTACCCCGGTTTTACTCAATGTATCTATTATTAGTTGTGCCATTTTATTACATGATCAGTTTTCTGTAGGCGCTTATGCGTTAGCTTTTGGCGTGTTTTTAGGAGGCGTGGTACAGCTATTATTTCAATTGCCGTTTTTGTATAAAGCAAAAATGCTAGCGCGCCCGCGCTGGGGTTGGCAAGATGAAAATGTGAAAAAAGTACGCAAGTTAATGCTCCCAGCCTTATTTGGTGTATCAATTAGTCAAATTAACTTATTACTCGATACGGTAATAGCTTCATTATTGATGACAGGCTCTATCGCTTGGCTGTATTACTCAGATAGACTGATTGAATTCCCACTTGGTTTATTTGGCATTGGTATTGCGACGGTTATTTTACCTGCGCTGTCAAAATTACACAGCAGTAAAAAAAGTAGCGACTTTCAACATACCCTAGATTGGGGAGTGAGGTTTGTGATTTTTTTAGGGCTTCCAGCAATGATAGGGTTGATGATTATAAGCCCACTTATTATTACCGTGCTGTTTGATCATGGCGCTTTCAAAGAAGCGGGTATTGATCATGTTAAGGCGGTGAGCTTGGGGGTTGTTGCTTACTCAGTGGGATTAGTCAGCTTTATGTTAATTAAAGTGCTCGCGCCAGGGTTTTATTCTCGCCAAGATACTAAAACACCGGTACGCATTGGTATTATTACTTTGGTACTAAATATGGTGTTTAACATTATGTTAGCGCCATTTATTGGCTATTTAGGCTTGGCACTGGCAACCTCAATGTCAGCCAGCTGTAATGCTTATTTACTTTACCGACAACTAAAAAAAGAGAATGTTTATCAGTTTTCCAGCATGAGTGGCTACTTCACTTTGAAGTGCTTGTTGGCAAGTATAACGATGGGTGCATTGGTTTGGTTTACCAGTAGACAATATGACTGGGTTAGTTGGCACTTTAGCGAACAAGTTATGTTATTGGTTGTGTTATTAATTATTGCGATGGTTAGTTACTTTTTTATGTTGTTTTTGATGGGTGTTAGACTAAATACGATAAAAAGTGTAGCAATTACTGAATCAAATTAAAAAAAAGATTATAATCGGACACTCTGCGGCTTAAGGTCGCATTTTATCGCTCGCTGAAAAAGGCATTAGGTGGCATGGAGTTAATTAGAGGTATACACAATATACGCCCACAACACTTTGGTTGTGTGCTGACCATTGGTAATTTTGATGGTGTTCATTTGGGTCATGCTGCCGTATTAAAAGGGCTTTTAGCTGATGCAAAAGAAAATAATTTACCCAGCACCGTAATGTTATTTGAGCCTCAGCCACAAGAGTTTTTTGCAAAAAATAACGCTCCGGCTAGGCTGACTCGACTGCGTGATAAACTACGCCTATTGAGTAACTTAGGAATTGAACGCGTTATTTGTATTAGCTTTAATCAGGCTTTTGCAAACATGCATGCCGAGCAGTTTGTTAGCGATATTTTAATTAAAAAGCTGGGCGTTAAAGCATTAACGGTTGGTGATGATTTTAGGTTTGGTAAACAGCGCCAAGGTAACTTTAGTCTATTGGCAACTATGGGCACCCAAGCGGGAATGAGTGTTAAAAGCACTGCCAGCTTTAGGCAATTAAATGCTAGAGTAAGCAGCACCTTGATACGAGAAGCGCTTGCTGAAGGTGACCTAGTTAGTGCAAAAGTTATGCTTGGGCATAATTATGCAATATCTGGACGTGTTATTCATGGCTGGAAGAAAGGCCGCGAACTGGGTTTTAGAACGGCAAATATTGCGCTAAAACGTCAAGTTTGTCCGGTCAATGGTGTATTTGCGGTTCAAGTGATGTTCGCAGGAAAGCAAGTTTTTGGGGTGGCTAACATTGGAAACAAACCCACGTTTAATGGAACTCGTGCCTTATTAGAAGTTCATCTTTTTGATTTTGCACAAGATATTTATGGACAATTTATGCATGTGGAGCTAGTTGAAAAACTCCGCAATGAGAAAAAATTCGAGACATTAACACAACTGACGGCACAAATAGCAACCGATGTTGCCGCCGCTAAGCAGTGTTTTGGTTTAAATTAGGTAGCCGATAGAAACGGAAAGTAGGATTAATGAGCGACTACAAACATACTTTGAATTTACCGGAAACAATGTTTCCAATGCGTGGCAATTTGGCACAACGTGAACCAAAAATGCTTAAAGCATGGTATGAAGACGACCTATACGGTCAAATTCGCAGCGCGAAGAAAGGTAAAAAAACTTTCATTTTGCATGACGGCCCTCCGTATGCAAACGGCGATATCCATTTAGGCCACTCAGTAAATAAAATACTAAAAGATATTATTGTTAAGTCTAAAACCTTATCAGACTTTGATGCGCCATACGTACCAGGTTGGGACTGTCATGGTTTACCAATCGAGTTAATGGTTGAGAAAAAAGTCGGTAAACCCGGTGTTAAGGTAACTGCGGCAGAGTTTCGTGAGAAATGTCGTGCTTATGCTAAAAAGCAAGTGGAAGGCCAAAAAGTAGACTTTAAACGTTTAGGCGTTTTTGGTGATTGGGATAAACCTTACCTAACCATGAACTTCGACTTTGAAGCTAATGCCATTCGTGTATTGGGCCGCATTATAAAAAATGGTCACCTTCATAAAGGCGCTAAGCCTGTGCATTGGTGTACAGATTGTGGCTCAGCATTAGCTGAGGCAGAAGTTGAATACCAAGATAAACAGTCTCCAGCTATTGATGTGCGTTTTACTTTTACAGATCAAGATGCGGTAGTTAACGCATTTGATTTAGCGGCTGGCCATACAGGAACTGGTAGCGTAGGAACCGTTATTTGGACTACGACACCATGGACTTTACCTGCGAACCGTGCGGTAGCTGTGCATGCTGATTTAGAATACGCGCTAGTACAAGTAGAAGATGAAGGCGTTCAGCAACGTCTTATTATTGGCTCTGAGCTGGTTAAAGATGCGATGGATCGTTTTGGCTTTAACCATTTCCATATCCTTGGCTATGTTAAAGGCGCAGCACTTGAAAACTTAACCGTAGCACACCCTTTTTATGACTTTAATGTTCCTGTTATTGTTGCAGAGCACGTAACAACTGATTCAGGTACGGGCATCGTGCATACTGCACCAGGTCATGGTCAAGAAGATTTCGTGGCTGGTCTTGAGTACAACCTTGAAGTAGCTAACCCTGTTGGCGCAAACGGTGTTTACTTACCTGATACTGAATTATTTGCCGGTCAACATGTGTTTAAAGCCAATGCGAGTGTAATTGAGGTATTAAAAGAAAATAATGCCCTAATGCATCACCATGCATTAACTCACAGCTATCCACATTGTTGGCGTCATAAAACGCCTATTATTTTCCGTGCCACACCACAATGGTTTGTTAGCATGGATCAGGCTAACTTGCGCCAAGACTCACTGGCTGAAATTAAAAATACTCAGTGGTTACCTGAATGGGGCGAAAGCCGTATTGCCAACATGGTTGAAGGCCGCCCTGATTGGTGTATTTCACGTCAACGTACTTGGGGTGTACCTATTGCGTTGTTTGTTGATAAAGACACGGGTGCATTACACCCAAATACTCAAGAGCTGATTGAACAAGCAGCAGCGCTTGTTGAAAAGTCAGGTATTCAAGCATGGTATGACTTAGAGCCAGCTACTTTACTAGGTGAAGAAGACGCACAACAATACATGAAAGTGCAAGACACACTGGACGTGTGGTTTGACTCAGGTGTAACGCATGCCTGTGTTGTTGATGCGCGTGAAGATTTAACCGGTCCTGCTGATTTATACCTAGAAGGTTCAGATCAACACCGTGGCTGGTTTATGTCATCAATGATGACCTCAGTGGCAATTAATGGTCATGCACCTTACAAGCAAGTGCTTACGCATGGCTTTACGGTTGATGAAAACGGCCGCAAAATGTCTAAGTCATTAGGCAATGTTATTTCACCACAAAATGTGATGAATAAACTAGGCGCTGATATTTTACGTTTATGGGTAGCATCAACTGATTACACGGCAGAAATGACGGTATCAGATGAAATATTCAAACGTTCAGCAGATCGCTACCGCCGTATTCGTAACACCAGCCGTTACTTACTTGCTAACCTTAGTGGTTTTGATCCAAAAACAGATCAAGTTGCTGTGGATGATATGGTTGAGCTTGATAAGTGGATTGTAGGGCGTGCTGCACAGTTACAAGATGATATTTTAGCGGCGTACGACAGCTATCAAATGCTATTAGTGACGCAAAAGCTAATGAACTTCTGTACTGGTGAGTTAGGTTCATTCTACTTAGACGTTATAAAAGATCGTCAGTACACGGCAAAAAGCGACAGCCATGCACGCCGTTCTTGTCAAACCGCGCTATACCACATTGCTGAAGCAATGACGCGTTGGATGGCACCAATCATGAGCTTTACAGCACAAGAAATTTGGGAAGCACTTCCAGGTGAGCGCAGTGATTATGTATTTACTTCAACTTGGTATGAGGGCTTACAAGCACCAACAACGACCAAGTTTAGCAATGAAGACTGGCAAGCTATTTTAAATGTGCGTGACGAAGTGAACCGTCTGCTAGAAGCTGCGCGTAAAGAAGAAGTGATTGGCGCTACATTACAAGCAACGGTTAACTTGTTTGCAAGCAAAAAACTTGCAGCTAAGCTGGCGGCATTGGGCGATGAACTGCGCTTTGTTTTACTAACTTCAGCTGTAAATGTTACTGAGGTGGATAGCCAGCCAGTGGACTCACAAGCAACTGAAATTGAAGGTTTATACATTAGCGTATCAGCAACAGATGCTAAAAAGTGTGAGCGTTGTTGGCATTACAGTGAAGATGTAGGTGTTGAGCCTGCTCATCCTGAAATTTGTGGTCGTTGTGTAAGTAACGTTGACGGTGAAGGTGAAAAGCGTCAATTCGCTTAGGAGTTGTTTTTAGTGAGCAAACTAACCCAAAAAAGTGGTTTAGTGTGGCTTTGGTTGAGTCTATTACTGCTTGTAATAGACTTTGCCAGTAAAACACTGGTTGTAAACACCATGGCTTATGGTGAGTCAATTAATTTATTGCCTGTTTTTAGCATCACTTATGTCCATAACTACGGTGCAGCCTATAGCTTTTTAAGCGAAGCGGGTGGCTGGCAGCGTTGGTTTTTAAGTGCAATAGCAATCGCGATTAGTTGTTTGTTGGTATGGTGGTTAAAACGCCTTCCTGCGTCTAATAAAGTATTGTGCGGTGCATATTCGTTAGTGCTAGCAGGTGCTATTGGTAACTTATACGACCGTGTTGCTTATGGCTACGTGATTGACTTTTTACATGTGTTTTACGAAGACTCACATTTTCCCGTATTTAATATTGCTGACTGTGCTATTTGTATTGGCGCTGCATTATTACTATTTGACGCCTTTACAGGCGAAGAACCAAAGGAGCATAAAGCATGAGCCAAGCTGTAATTGGTGAAAACTCAAACGTTATTTTTCATTTTTCTATTAAACTGGAAGATGGCTCTGCCGCTGATTCAACAAAAGTGCATAACAAGCCAGCAAAACTGACTATGGGTGATGGCAGCTTAACCGCTAACTTTGAAAAATGTTTACTTGGCTTAACGGCGGGTGAAAGCAAAACATTTGAACTTGAGCCGGAAGATGCTTTTGGTCAACCAAACCCAGATAATATTTATTATGTAGATCGTAGTAAGTTTGGTGCAGAAACACCGGCTAAAGTAGGTGCGATTATTGCTTTTACTCAACCTGATGGTACTGAGCTTCCTGGTTTGGTGCGTGAAGTGCAAGGTGAGTCAGTTACTATCGATTTTAACCACCCATTAGCGGGTCAGCGTTTAACGTTTGAAGTTGATATTATTGAGGTGCAGGGTTAATGGAAATATTATTAGCTAATCCACGAGGCTTTTGCGCTGGTGTTGACCGCGCAATCAGTATTGTTGAGCGCGCTTTAGATATTTTTGAAAAACCAATCTATGTGCGACACGAAGTGGTGCATAACCGTTATGTGGTTGATGGTTTAAAAAATCGCGGTGCCGTGTTTGTTGAAGAACTAGATCAGGTTCCTGATGATAGCATTGTTATTTTCAGCGCTCATGGTGTATCTCAGGCTGTTCGCTCAGAGGCTAAACGCAGAGAGTTAAAAGTATTTGATGCAACCTGTCCGTTAGTGACTAAGGTGCATATGGAAGTAACGCGTGCTAGTAAAAAAGGTATTGAATGCATCTTAATTGGCCACCACGGACACCCTGAGGTTGAGGGTACCATGGGTCAATACGATAACGAGCAAGGTGGTATTTACCTTGTTGAAACGGTTGATGATGTATTAAAGCTTGATGTAAAAAATGCGGATAATCTTTTTTACTGCAGCCAAACAACTCTATCTGTAGATGATACTGCCGATGTGATTGATGCTTTACGTAGTAAATTTCCTGCAATTGATGGCCCACGTAAAGACGATATTTGTTATGCAACGCAAAACCGTCAAGATGCGGTTCGTGATTTAGCTGATAAAGTGGATGTGTTATTGGTTGTGGGTGCTAAAAATAGTTCCAACTCTAATCGTTTACGGGAACTTGCTGATAAAATGGGTACGCAAGCCTATTTAATTGATGATGCTAGTAATGTTGAAGCATCATGGTTTGATCGCATCAATAGTGTAGGTGTGACTGCCGGCGCCTCAGCTCCTGAGGTATTAGTTCAGCAAGTGATTACTCGCTTAAAAGAGCTAGGTGGCAAGCAAGTAATCGAGAATCCAGGTGAAGAAGAAAACATCGTTTTTGCTGTACCAGTAGAGCTGCGTTAATTTTTTAAATGATGAAAAAGCTGAATGAATTAGTAACTGACATGCAGTGGATTACTTTCATTCAGCCTTTTTAATCATTTTTTTAATATTTTTTTGTTATTTTTAATATTCCTAAAAATAGCAATAAAATAAACCACTTCCATTTCAATATGTGCTTCTGTTTGGTTTATGGCTTTGAACTAAATAAAAGCGCCATTCACTATTTCATTAAACAAGTCTATAACCGGATTCCATCCTTACTTATTTTTATCTCTTTGAGGCTTAAACGCTTTTTACTGTTTTTCAAAATATTTTACAGATGGAAAAACAGCCAAGTATCCCAAAATACAGTACTTAAACGCTGATTATCGTAATAGCCAACTATTTCATTGTGCGAGCGGTTGTATATTGAATATGTTTCGTAAATGTATACAATTGCACCAATCAACATTTTTTGGCTACCTTATGTTTGCACACCAGATTAAATTTTCAAAAGGCTTTACACTTATAGAAGTGCTCATCGCCTTTATTATTCTCAGTTTTGGTTTATTAGGAGCAGTTGCCTTACAAGCTAAAGCAAAGCAAGCGAGCTTTGACTCAATGCAACGTGCAGCAGCCGTGGCACTTGGCAATGATATTATTCAACGAATACGCGCTAATGACACACCGCAACTAGCGACTCTTTATGATGTTGACTTTAATAGTGATACTGGCAAGAACTCATCAAATACGTGTTTTACAAACTCTTGCACTAATGCACAAATTGCTGCCTTAGATATTGAGCAGTGGAAGCGTGCTATTCGTGCTCGCGAAAATACAGGCTCATTAGATGATGCCTCGGTATGTATTAACCCTACAGCTGTTGCCAGTGCTGCAGGTAATGCATTTAATGTTGAAGTAATTGTAACCTGGCAGGGGCGCCAAGAATTTAAAGCGAGTGAGGCTACTGGAAATATTAGCTGTGGCGTAGCAGATAAAAAACGCCGTTTGGTGGTGTTAAACAGTTATGTTTATGTCAGGAGTTAAAATGAAGCAAGCCGGATTTACCCTAGTTGAAATGATGATTTCACTTTTTATTGGTGGCTTGATCCTCGGTGGTGTGATGTTTACTTATATTGGCATGAAAGTGACCACCAAAGACACTATGACCATAGGCGAGTTACAAGAATCAGGTCGCTTAGCCATTAACATTATGCAACGAGATATTGAACAAGTTGGTTTTTGGGGGACTTTTTATGATGATTCATTTACCGCTATAAATACCACCACATTAGCAAGCCCAACAGGTGATTGCTCTGAAGGTGATAACAATGGTAGCTTCCCTAATTTAGCGAGTAGCAGCAACTTTAAAGGTCTATTTGCCAAAGTAGCAGTAGATTCAAGTGAGCTTAGCTGTATTAATAATCCGCTAGCAGGAACTGACATTTTACAAGTAAAGTTTTTGCAAGGTCGTCAACTACAGGTAGAAGCGGGTGCCAATCAAACCCAAAGTGATGAAAACTATTTTATTGCTGAGCAAGAAAGCGCCCGTTTTGTTCGCGGTGTTATTGACCCGGCTACTGTGAATCTTAATGCCAGTATTTGGCCGTATAGCCATCATAGTTACTATATTTCAGAGCAAACTTATACAGTAAACAATAAAAGCATTACGGTTCCTGCATTAATGCGAAAACGCTTAGTCGGAGATTCGATGACAACGGAAACCATTATGGAAGGCGTCGAGAATATGCGCTTTGTGTTTGGTTTAGATACCACTAGTGATAGCCGTGTAGATACATACAGAAGCATTGATGATATGAGTATTGCACAGTGGGAAAATCAAAAAGGTGTTTTAACCGTTCAAGTTTTTTTATTGATCAGAGCATTACAGCCAGATCCTGGGATTTCTATAAAAAACCAAACCTATATTCTTGGTGAAGATGCTAACAGCCGAACTTTAACGTTTTCAGACAATTTCAGACGTACTGTTTTTACTACAACAATACGTTTAAACAATGCAGGATCGAATTTATGGCGCATTTAAGCCCTACGAGGAGTAAGCAACAGGGTGTTGTGCTTATTACGGCACTTATTATGGTGATAGCTGTGACGGGGATTGCGGTAACCTTAATGAGCAGCAGTAGTATTGATATTAAGATCACTAATGCCGCACAGGAACGTGAAGTCGCTGAAAATCAATTAATTGGTGAAGTACAGCGGATCATTGCTGATGAGGTAAGTAAAGGGGCTGCTAATCAGTTCTTTTTGACCCCCGATGAAGTCACAGATAGCGGTATCGAAATTGCAAACCGTAATGATATGACAAGCAATATGGTTAACTTAAATAACGGCATGCTTGATTTAAAGTGTCCTAGACGCTTTAATTTTACGACGGGGATTTCCTGCAATATGGTTCAGGTATCAACAACCATAGACTATGGCTCTAAAAGTAAACACCAAATCACTATAGTAACCGGTGTCGCTCAAGAGATGGCTAGTATAAGTAAAGGTATTTAAGATGAAATTTAAATTAAAGAATATGTTACCTGTATTACTTGGCTTAGTTGCGAGCGCACCTGCAGTAGCCGAAGATATAGAGTTATACGTTAACCATAATGTTCAAACAGATGAAAATGCACGTGTTTTGATTGTGTTTGATACTTCCGGCAGTATGGCTTTTTCTACTTTGACTGGTAATGATTGTGGTTATGACAACTACAATAGACGATGGATATTGTGTGATGATAATCGCTTAAATGTTGCCCAAAATGCAGTGAAGAATTTAGTTAACAGTAACAAGGATGTTGATTTTGGTTTGATGCGATTTGCAGGCAGTGATGGCGGCTATGTGTTGTCGCGTATTCACAGTAACAATACAAAAATATTAAAAGCAGTTGATGATTTGCCCGCTGATGGTGCGACACCAATTACGGAAACATTATGGGAAGCCTATCTCTACATGACAGGCCAAAAAATAGACTTCGCAGACGGTATTCAGGATCGTGACAAAGCAGTAGATAACAACAAGTACTACAAATCACCATTTCGAAAAGATGACAAAGGCAACAAAGAATTGCTGCGTTGTGATAACTCGATTAATGTGATCTTAATGACTGACGGCGACCCAAGTAACGATAGCGACAGAAACAGTAATATAAAAAAGCTACATAACTCAATTTTTATTGATGCTATTCCTTTTGAGTCAGGTGAGTACAAAAATAGTTACTTAGTTGCCCTAGCAAAAATTTTACACGGTACCAAACAAACGCAAGTTGATTTGTTCTCTGAAACGCCAGACATAGTTGATACCGCGAGAGTATATACCATTGGTTTTGGTACGGGCATGAGTCAAGGTGGTAAAGATCTCCTCGATATGACAGCCAGAGTGGGTGGAGGTAAGTACCTTCATGCTGATACAGCCGATGAACTTTCTAAGGCGTTAAATCAAACAATTTCACAAATACGAGAAGAAAACAGCTCATTTACTTCACCGTCGTTTGCCAGTAATAACGTTGACCAAACACGCAGTAAAAACGCAATTTACTTCACAATGTTTTATCCCGAAATTGGTACTCGTTGGCAAGGTAACTTGAAAAAGCTAGAAGTATCAGGTAATAAAATAGTCGATACCAAAGGCGTAAAAGCACTTGATAGCAACGGTCTAATCGATAAAAACGCGCATACCTTTTGGCCAGATGCTGATAGTGCACCAGATGGTAATGCTGTAAAACAAGGGGGCGTGAATGCCGCGCTTGCTAGCAGCAGCAAAGAGCGAAAATTATTTTCTGATGGTCCATCAGGACAGCTAATTAATTTTGATTACGATACGATAAGTGAAGTCTTCAACATTGTTAATAAGCAAAAGAATAAGCCATCAGTAGATGATTTGCTTGTTAGTGATGTTCAGCTTGAAAGCACAATAAATTGGGCTCGTGGTATTGATGTTGACGATGAAGATGGCGATGGCTCTTCACAGGACAAACGCAACGACATATTTGGCGATCCGTTACATTCTAAACCGTTGGCTATCGATTATGGTAATAATGATGTACGCATTCTAATAGGGACAAATGCAGGGTTTTTGCATATGTTCAAAGACGATAGCAAAAATAATAAGGTAGAAGAAAGTTGGGCATTTATCCCCTCCGCGCTGTACTCAATTCTTAACCCTTTGCGTTCAAAGGAAAAAGGCAAAGAATATGGCATGGACGGACCTATTAGTGTTTATTTCAACAATAAAAGTTTAAATAGTGAAGGCCTAAATGATGGCATTATCAATGCCAGCAGCGGAGATGAAGTGTGGGCTATAGCCGGTATGCGCCGTGGTGGTCGTAATTATTATGCTTTTGATATTTCTAATCCAGATACCCCTAAAAAACTGTGGAAGAGTCCAATTAAAGGTGGCGATAAAGGTTTTGAGGAATTAGGGCAAACATGGTCTAAACCACAAATAGCTTACATTAAAGCATGGGGTGATGAGCCTTTACTGGTATTTGGCGCAGGCTACGATACCAGTAAAGACAATACTCGAGATGCCGATACAATGGGTCGCGATGTTTATATTGTAAAAGCTAAAACCGGCGAGAAAGTATGGTCACTTAGAAGTGATAATGCTTTTAAAGGCAAGCACAGTATTGCTGCTGACGTTAGTTTACTCGATTCAGATTATGATGGTTATATTGACAGAATTTATGCTGCCGATACTGGTGGCGGGGTGTGGCGTATCGATATGCCTGGAATCAGCACTAATGCATTTAGTCATTACAAACTCGCTGAGTTAGGTGCTGATACCGACAGGCGTTTCTTTTATAAGCCGGTAGTGGCAAGAACCGTGTTTAGTAAGGTGACTATAAGTAAGGGAGTGACTTCACGGTTAGATACACCCTATGATGCGGTACTTATTGGTAGTGGTAATCGCTCAAATCCTTTAAAGAGTAACAGTGCTGATCAGTTATTTATGATTAGGGATGAGAATACCATCACTAAATCATTCAAAAATAATGCACCCGCTGCAATTGTGCCGAATAATTTAATGTTAATGAACGAAGACTTATTTGGCAAAGCATTAGATAATGTGGGCGATTTTAACGCATTAGAAGCCCAGCTATCTAATAATTTTAAAGGATGGCGATATAAACTAAGCGGCGGCGAAAAATCACTCGCAGCGGCAACTGTTGTTGGCGGTGTGGCTTATTTCACTTCGTTTACACCTGGTTCTACAGGAGCTTCGAGTAATCAATGTTCATTAGGTGCTGGTGGCGGCTCGCTCTATGCGTTTCACTTACATTACGGCACTAAGGTGTATGATAACTTAAAATTTAAAACAAGTTACGAGATGCCTGATACGCCTCAGCTTTATTTTGGTGGTAGCTGTGCTGATGGCAATGGCGACGGTAAGTGTGATGACAATACCAATGAAAATGTAAAAAGTCAGTTCTACTTGATTGGTCCAGGTATCAGTGGCAGTGAAACAGCGAACCCGTTAAAGCCGCTAGAAATAACGGGGCCAGGCTTAAAAATTGTCGATAAAAAAATACAGTTGGTAAACGATAAATCTGTTGGTTTTGGTTTTAAAACACAGCAGACTTATATTTATAAGCGTGAAGAAAATGACGAGGGTAACTAGGGATTATTAATGAATAAAAAACAACAAGGATTTACCTTAATTGAATTAATGATAGCCGTGGCCATTGTTGGCATCATCGCAGCTATTGCAGTGCCTAATTACAGTGAGTATGTAAAAAGGGCATCACGTGCAGAAGCCGCAGCAGCGCTTTTAGATGCGGCAAACAAGCAAGAACAGTATTTTGTTGATAACCGTGCTTATACAGCCTCGTTTGATGACTTAGGGATAAATAACAAAACTGAAAATGGTAGTTTTGAACTAACAATTAAAGTGGTTGATAATAATGCATTTACAGTTACCGCTAAGCCGATTTCAGGCGCTGTAAAAGGCGATGCTGATTGTACGTCATTAACGATTAATGACGTAGGCTTAAAAGGAGCAACAGGTAGTAAAGGCAATACCGACATTAACTATTGCTGGGGTCGATAGGCACAGCGCTTATTGTTGGCATTTGTTGGTAGATTTTATTCGTATTCGACCAGTTTGACTAATAGATAAAGCAAGCCCCTCAAGGTTTGCTTTATCACTATTTGGGCAATATACGAAAGTGCCGTTCTGAAATCCATTTAACGAGCCATCAGGCCTAAAAGTAATGGCTGTACGAGGATACTCTAACGTATCGGCGTTATGAGTATACTCAAAAGTACTAATTAACAGTTCATCATCATCAAGTGATATTGACCTATCATTATCAATAAAAAGAGACACACCCGTGTGCCACTCACCCTCTGAGCACTGTTTATCTTTTAAAGCGCACAGTGTTACGTAGCTGTCATGCTCTATAGCGTAAAGGCGTGCAAAATTAATATTTCGGTGTAGTAAAGAGATTTGATTGTCAGCTCGGTTTTTCGCTAAAAAGTCGGCAAAAAACCAGAGTGAAATTTGCGCTACGATCACAAAAACCACAATTGCTACCATGAGCTCAATTAGTGTAAAGCCACTATGTGGGTGATAACCTGTGTTTAACCTCATCCCTGAAGCCTTGCTTTATCCGTCCATGATTAAAGTTTAGACAATAATTAGCAAACTACAAAATAGCGATTAACAACTGCTTTTGGTGTCGCCAACATAAAAGGCGGTTCCCGATAGTGATAGCGTTAAAGCCTTATTATTTTCAGTGCCATTATTAGGGCAAAAAATGAAATTGCCTGGCGTTGTGGTAATACGCCCGCTGGAATTAAATCGTATACTGTTATCTGCAAATGAAATACGATCATTGGGACTAATTTCTTCCATTACTCTAATAAGGCTATCTGTTGCCTTATCATATTGACCATCATTATTTGCATCGATGAAGGTGATTACTATTTTATCAACATCCCATCCATCCGCGCATGTAAGAGTATCGTCATTGTTTTTTACTTTTGTTTTTGAGGCTGCACATACAATGACTATTTCGTCAGTACTGGCTGCTTGTGAACGTGCATAACTAATATTGCGCTTTAGTTCCAATAAAAAGTTTTCCCCACGGTTTTCTTCCAGCATATCGCCACTGTTCCACAAAGCAATAGTGGCAATAATGCCAACAATGGCCACGGTGACCATTAATTCTAATAAGGTAAATCCACGGTGTTTAGTTTTCATATGAATCTCAAAAATTAGTTGTTTTAAGCTAAGCATTATTTATGAGGATAATCATACCATGATTATTTTTCACCTGTGCTATTCAATCACTTTGTTTGCTATGAACCTCATGATTGTCTAAAATCGAGGCAACTGAGGCTTTCAAAAGTAACTAATATGAAAAAAATAGAAGCAATCATTAAACCGTTTAAGCTTGATGACGTGCGCGAAGCACTATCTGATGTTGGCATTACGGGTATGACAGTAAGTGAAGTAAAAGGGTTTGGACGTCAAAAAGGCCACACCGAGCTATACCGTGGCGCAGAGTACATGGTTGATTTTTTACCTAAGGTAAAGCTAGATATTGTGCTTGGTGATGAAGATGTGGAACGCGCTATTGATGTGATTGTTAAAACCGCACAAACAGGCAAAATAGGTGATGGTAAAATATTTGTTACTGAGGTAGAGCGTGTTGTGCGTATTCGTACCGCAGAAGAGGATGAAGACGCGATATAATCGTAGTCTTGAGTAAAAAAAAAGGCGCTACTTTTATTTGAAAGTAGCGCCTTTTTAGTATTATTTATTTCTGCTATTGAATTTACGCGTTTGCGCTGCATTCTCACTTAATTCAGTTAATCCAAGCTTATCGTAGCTTTTTTCCATCATGGCTAATGCCGCATCCAAGTAGCTACTTTGTGAGTAATGCTCTACCACAAACTTACCGCGATTCGCGGCTGCTAAATAAGCTTCACGTTCATAATAGTAAGTCGCAACTTTTAGCTCATAACGTGCCATGCGATTTAATAGCCAAACTAAACGACGTTTTGCTTCTGGCGCATAATCACTTTGTGGAAAACGTTTAACTAAGGTTGATAGGTCGGTATAGGCTACACGGGTACGTTTAGCGTCTCTGTCTGCTCTATCTACACCAAAGTACTCTTGGAAAGCATTTTTATCCGCTTTAATATTAACCAAGCCACGCATGTAGTACATGTAATCTAAATCTTTGTGATTTGGGTTTAAGCGAATAAAACGGTCAATGGTAGCAAGTGCCTGCTCTGTATTACCTGATTGGTAATGTGCGTACACTAAATCCATCTGTACTTGCTTTGAAAACGGGCCAAACGGGTAGCGAGAATCAATTGCCGCTAACAGTTCAATTGCACGTGCGTATAAACCAGAATCAAGCGTTTGTTTTGCATCTTCGTATAGTGCTTGTGCTGATCTGTTTGGTACTCGTTGAATGTCTTCTTGGTCAGGCGCAGACGAACAAGCCCCTAAACTAAGCACTGAAACTGAAAAAACAATGGCGAATGCACGTTTCCCTATTTTATTTATCATTTTATTTGTTACCTTCGATGTCTTCGGCTAGGCCAAGTGGGTAAAACCGAGTAAACTATGCGTATTATGTTATGCTTTTATTAAAAGCGATTCTAACCCAGTCAAGCAAAGCTTGCACTGGTAAATTGGGTAAAGTTACTAATGTCAGAGCAAATATCTCTCCAAGCCGAGGTCCCAACAGACTTAGGTGGTAAACGTCTAGACCAAGTATTAGCACAATTGTTCCCTGATTATTCACGATCACGGATAAAAACGTGGATTTTAGATGATAAAATCACCGTTGACGGCGAAATTTTCAACACCCCGCGTGAAAAATTACTCGGTGGTGAAGTTGTAGCTGTTGAAACAACAATAGAAGCACCTCGTGAATACGAAGCACAAGATATCAAATTAAACATCGTTTATGAAGACGATGATATTTTAGTGATCAATAAACCAATGGGATTAGTGGTTCATCCTGGTGCAGGTAACCCTGACGGTACTGTGTTAAATGCATTACTTCATCACTTCCCAGAAATTATTAACGTACCACGAGCGGGTATAGTGCATCGTCTTGATAAAGACACAACCGGCTTAATGGTTGTAGCTAAAACCATTCAAGCTCAAACTCATTTGGTTAAAGCCTTACAAAAGCGCGAAAATTTCACACGTGAATATGAAGCGTTATGTAATGGTACTATGACTGCCGGTGGTATGGTTGAAAAAGCGATTGGCCGTCATCCAACTCAGCGTACGCACATGGCTGTTCATGAAATGGGTAAACCTGCGATTACGCATTACCGTGTAGCAGAAAAGTTCCGTGCTCATACTCGTTTGCGTTTACGCCTTGAAACCGGACGTACGCACCAAATTCGCGTGCATATGGCGTACTTAAATCATCCCTTAATTGGCGATCAATCTTATGGCGGCCGTCCTCGTCCACCAAAAGGGGCAACGCCTGAGCTGTTTGAGTTACTGCGTAGCTTTAAGCGTCAAGCGCTGCATGCCGTTAAATTAAGCATTGCTCATCCAATTACCGGTGAAATGATGACCTGGCAAGCACCTATCCCTGATGATATGGTTCAGATGACTCAAGCATTGCGCGAAGATACAAAAGCAAATCCAGACATAGCTAGTTAATTATGTCTGGCTTATCAGCTACATGGCAATCTATTCAGGGTGTAGACACATTGAGTACTACACGGGATGGAGGCGTATCAAAGCCACCATTTGATAGCTTGAATTTAGGATTGCATGTAGGTGATAACCGCCAAGATGTATTAACCAATCGAGCGCATGTAAATACCCACTTACCTAACCCGGCTGTTTGGTTAAATCAGGTTCATAGCGCCGACGTAATTAGAGTGGATGAAGGGTTTGACGCTAAACAAACTCTGACGGGGGATGCGCTTTATACGCAGTTAAGCAATCAACCTTTAGCTATAATGACCGCTGACTGTTTACCTATTTTACTTACCTCAAGCGATGGCCAAGAAGTGGCTGCCATTCACGCCGGTTGGCGAGGGTTAGCGCAAGGAATCATTAGTAATACAGTTAGCTATTTTAAACATGCACCAACGAACTTACATGCTTGGTTAGGTCCTGCAATAGGGGCTAATCGATTTGAAGTCGGCCAAGAGGTTGTTGCAATATTTACAGCCAATAATCCTGCTTTGCACGACGCGTTTAAACCTCAAAATAACGATAAATATTTAGCTGATATTTATCATATAGCGCGTATTTTGCTAAACCAACGGGGTGTTGTGAATATTAGTGGTGGTGAATACTGTACTTTTTCTCAAGATAATCAGTTTTTTTCTTATCGACGAGATGGCCAAACCGGTCGTATGGTAAGTTTGATCTGGCGCAAGTAAATAACCATTAAGTGATTATTTTTCCCTCAATACCTTGAACAAACCCGCTAACATACCCATTTATTAAGTAATTCGTTTTTTTATAGGTAAACCCTCATGCGTTTAGATAGATTTACAAGTAAATTTCAGTCTGCGCTTTCAGATGCGCAATCATTAGCGCTAGGTCGCGATCATCAATTTATTGAACCCGTTCACCTTATGTATGCTTTATTAAAGCAAAGCGGCTCAAGTGTGCGTGCTTTGTTTGCACAAATGGGCATTAGCGTTGACGAGCTCAATACCAAACTCTCTCAAGAGATAGAAAAATTATTTAAAGTGGAGGGTGTTGGTGGCGATGTACAATTGTCAAACAACATGGTTTCACTTATTAATTTATGTGATAAGTACGCCCAAAAACGCAAAGATAAATATATCTCAAGCGAACTGTTTGTATTAGTTGCATGCGAGGATAAAGGACCGCTTGGCAGTGTATTTAAAGCACTTAATATCACCGCTAACAAAGTTGAAACTGCTATAGAGGCAATTCGCGGTGGTCAAAAAGTTGATGACCCTAATGCTGAAGAAACTCGTCAAGCACTTGAAAAGTATACTATTGATCTAACTGAGCGGGCAGAGCAAGGTAAGCTTGACCCTGTAATTGGCCGTGATGATGAAATTCGTCGCACCATCCAAGTATTACAACGTCGCACCAAAAATAACCCTGTGTTAATTGGTGAGCCTGGGGTGGGTAAAACCGCAATTGCCGAAGGGCTTGCACAACGTATTATTAATGGTGAAGTTCCAGAGGGCTTAAAAAATAAACGCGTACTCTCACTTGATTTGGGTGCATTAGTTGCGGGAGCCAAATACCGCGGTGAGTTTGAAGAGCGTTTAAAATCAGTACTCAATGAGTTGGCCAAAGAAGAAGGCCAAGTAATTTTGTTTATTGATGAAATTCATACCATTGTTGGTGCTGGCAAAAGTGATGGCGCCATGGATGCGGGTAATATGTTAAAGCCTGCACTAGCACGCGGTGAACTCCATTGTGTAGGGGCTACAACGCTGGATGAATACCGTAAATACATTGAAAAAGATGCTGCGCTTGAGCGTCGTTTTCAAAAAGTATTAATTGAAGAGCCATCGGTTGAAGACACTATTGCTATATTACGTGGCCTAAAAGAGCGCTACGAATTGCACCATTCAGTGGAGATCACCGATCCGGCAATTGTTGCTGCAGCACAGTTATCACATCGCTATATTAGTGATCGCCAATTGCCTGATAAAGCAATTGATTTAATTGATGAAGCGGGCTCATCTATTCGGCTGCAAATTGATTCAAAACCTGAAGCCTTAGATAAGCTAGAGCGTCGTATCATTCAGTTAAAAATTGAAGATAACGCCTTGGCTAAAGAAAAAGACGAGGCCAGTCAAAAGCGCCGTGCAGAAATGGTTGAGCTGATCACTGAGCTTGAAGTGCAATACCGTGAGCTTGATGAAGTATGGAATGCTGAAAAAGCCTCTTTGCAAGGTACGCAAGTCATTAAAGCAGAGCTTGAACAGGCACGACTTGATTTAGAAGTGGCACGCAGAGCAAGCGATTTACAGCGTATGTCAGAGCTGCAATATGGCCGTATTCCCGAGCTTGAGCGTAAGCTTGATTTAGCATCGCAAGCCGAAATGCAAGAAATGAGCTTACTTAAAAACCAAGTGGGCGAAGACGAAATTGCCGAAATCCTATCACGTTGGACCGGCATTCCGGTGGCACGTATGCTTCAAGGTGAACGTGAAAAACTATTGCAAATGGAAGAGCAATTGCACAATAAAGTGATAGGGCAAGATGAAGCGGTAGTTGCGGTGGCTAATGCCATCCGTCGTTCGCGTGCAGGACTTGCTGATCCGAATCGTCCTATTGGCTCATTTTTATTCTTAGGGCCAACAGGGGTGGGTAAAACAGAGTTAACAAAAGCGTTGGCTGGCTATATGTTTGACACCGAAAGTGCCATGGTACGCATTGATATGTCTGAGTTTATGGAAAAACACTCAGTTGCGCGTTTAGTCGGTGCGCCTCCCGGTTATGTAGGTTACGAAGAAGGTGGCTACTTAACGGAAGCTGTTCGTCGGAAGCCGTACTCGGTTATTTTGTTGGATGAAATAGAAAAGGCGCACCCAGATGTGTTTAATATTTTATTACAAGTTCTTGATGATGGACGCTTAACAGATGGACAAGGCCGTACTGTCGACTTTAAAAACAGCGTAATTATTATGACCTCAAACCTTGGCTCAGATATTATCCAAGAGCAAGCGGGCAATAATGACTACGATGAGCTGAAAAATAAAGTGATGGGTGTGCTGCATAACGAGTTTAGGCCTGAATTTATTAACCGTATTGATGAAACAGTAGTGTTCCATCCGTTGGCACATAGTCATATTAAAGAAATTGCTGATATTCAGTTAAGTAAGCTGCGTGAACGATTAACAGAGATGGGTTATTTACTGGAATTGACTGATGCTGCGCTTGAGCGAATTGCAGCCAGTGGCTTTGATCCTGTTTATGGCGCTCGCCCACTTAAGCGCGCTATACAACAGACCATTGAAAACCCATTAGCACAGAAGCTGCTTAATAATGATTTTCAACCCGGTTCTATCATTGTTATTGATGCGAATGCAGAAGGCTTAGTATTTACTAGTCGTTAATTACACAAATAAACAAGCCGCTGTTAACAGCGGCTTGTTTGATTTTAAATCTTATTGTTAAACTTTAAAGGTAAGCAGTAAATCATTTACTTTTCGTGAGCCTTCCACCAATTCAGCAGCGCCATGCGCTACGCTATAACTGAGTTGTAAATTGTCATCCCCCAAACCTTTAATTTTTTCAACATTGCTGCCAATATCTCTACTTACCACCTGTTGTTGCTCTGCGGCGGCTGAAATATCGGTAGCAAGTTGTGAAATTTCACTAATTTGAATGAAAATACTATCCAGCTCTTGTTGTGTTTGCCCTGTGGTGTTAACACAGTCATCGGCTTGTTGTTTTGTGCTCTGCATGATTTTAGACCAGCTAAACAAAGTATCTTGAATCTCTTTAATTGAGCTGTGAATTTGAGCTGTGGCGTTTTGAGTACGTGAAGACAGTGCGCGTACTTCATCAGCGACCACCGCAAAACCTCGACCATGCTCACCAGCTCGGGCAGCTTCAATTGCTGCGTTAAGTGCTAACAAATTGGTTTGTTCTGCAATGCCTTCTATTTCACTCATTACCTGACCAATTTTATCGGCCTCAGAGGCAAGTCCTGTGGCTGTGGTTGCCGCTTGCTCAACTTGTACTGCTAAATCAGATACCATCTTGCTGTTATCGGCAATATGATTTTTTATATCAGAGCAGCTTTGATAGGTGATCCCCACTTTATCTGCGGTATTATTGGTATTATTAGAAATTTCACCAATCGTGGTGCTCATTTGTGACATCGCAGTGGCTATTTGCTCAAGCTGAGTTCCCTGAGAAGAAATTCCTTGCTCGGTTAGCGTCGATTGCTGATCTAAGCCTTGGGCAATAGTATTAAAACTCAAGGTTGAGTCTTTAACACGCCCTAGTACCGTTTTTAACTTGGCGCAAAGCATTTGCTCTCGGTAATCACTAATACTGTGAGGGTGTGAGCCACTAAATACATAACGAGATACTGAATCCGCCTCGATTTTTTGCTGTTTTAGGGTACCAGGTGTCGCTATTAGCTCATCATAATTTAATGCTAAAATGATTATACACACTATCAGGTTAACTGCTGCAATCGCCATAGAACCCCAAATAGCGACACTGGCTAACCAAACTAAAACACCGGCTACGCTCAAGCCCTGTCTGAGTGAGGTGCGCTCACGCCAGCTAAATAGTGACTTATTAGCGTTAATTTTGGCATACAGTTTCTGCGCTCTACGTTTTGCGCGTTGCGAGAGTTTTACACGCACAGACTGATAACCAATCAATTGGCCATGTTCGAAAATAGGTGTTACAAATGCATCGACCCAATAGTAACGGCCGTCTTTACATAAATTCTTTACAGCACCTCGCCACGAATGGCCTTGCTTTAAGGTGTCCCACATTTCTTTAAATGCCGCTTTAGGCATATCAGGGTGGCGAACTATATTGTGGTTTTTATTGATGAGTTCATCCATTTCATAGCCAGCAATACTGCAAAATTCATGATTGGCATAGGTAATAACACCCCGAAGATCGGTCGTTGAAACCAACTCTTGGTGCTCTTCAAAGGTGACCTCTTCATCTATTAAGCTTTGATTACGACGCATAGTAACTCTTTATCATTCTTTATTAGGATGGCTATTGTAATTACTAAAACTAACGTACGTTAGTGATAAGTTTTAAATAGCAGTAGTAAGGCATTTTTTTTGATATTTTTATGATCTTTATCAATTTTAAGGGTAATTGAATTTTTTAATTATGACAAACTTTTAGCAAGGGATTCACTCTTTCGTATTGGGGAAATCATGCGTTGGGGGCAGTAGAGGATTGTGGCAAATAATATGTAAAAGAAATTGTATATTGCTGGTGGCAATGGCAAGATTATCTTTTATAGCGTGAAACAAAGCGTGTTTAAAATTCATTAAAAACTATATCTAATAAATTCATGTAGTTTTTTCTTCATTTAATCTTGAGTAAAGGTAATTAGACCCCATAACCTTATGATTAAGCCACTTGGCTCGAGGAAACTTTTTTTTGGCAACTTATAATTTAAAGAACACGCTCAACGCGTTATCTAATGCAGATAATCAGCATGCTATTAAAGGTATTATGCGCGGTATTGAGAGAGAATCACTAAGAATTAAACCCAATGGTTCTATTTCTAAGCAAGCTCACCCCGAAGGCGTAGGCTGTGCGCTTACCAACGGACATATCACGACTGACTTTTCTGAGTCCTTACTTGAGTTTATTACACCGGTTAGCGAGTCATCAACGCAAACGTTACAACAGCTGAAAGATCTACAAAAGTTCACCCTAGAACATATGGACGATGAACTGCTGTGGCCAATTAGTATGCCGTGTTTTATAAATCATCAAGACGATATTGTCTTAGCTCAATTTGGCGATTCTAACGTTGGTAAAATGAAAACCTTATATCGTGAAGGTTTAAAGAACCGTTACGGTAGTATGATGCAAGCGATTGCCGGCGTGCACTTTAATATTTCTTTTCCTGAAACGTTATGGCAGTCACTACACTCATTAAAGCAAAGCAACGCAAAACTTGAAGATTTTATATCTGATGGGTACTTAGCATTAATTCGCAATTTTAAACGCGAGTTGTGGTTAATTAGCTATATGTTTGGTGCGTCACCTGCATTGTGTAGTTCATTCTTGCAAGGGCGTAAAAGCGACTTACCGTTTAAAAAGCTAGGCAAAGGTACTTTATATTTAGAAGTGGGCACTGCGCTACGATTAGGTAATCTAGGCTATACCAACAGTGCTCAGTCATCACTACGTGTAATGTATAACTCATTAGATGAGTATGTTGCAGGGTTGAAAAAGGCCATAAATACGCCTTCAGATATTTATGGCAGTATTGACGACTATACGAGTGCCGAGCCAAAGCAACTAAATAAAAATATTCTACAAATAGAGAACGAGTTTTACTCGCCAATCCGCCCTAAGCGTAATGCTAAAAATGGTGAAACACCCACCGATGCACTACTAAGAGCGGGTATAGAATATATTGAAATTCGTGCATTGGATGTTAACCCATTTAGTGAGGTTGGCATTGATTTAGAGCAAATACACTTTTTAGATGTATTTTTAACCTATTGTTTATTAAAAGACTCAGCGCCTATGAATTGGCAAGAGCAAGCACGTAGCACTGAAAACCTTGATACAGTGGTGAACCAAGGCCGAGAAAAAGGCCTGATGCTTAATTTTAATAATGAGCCGCGCAGTCTTGAGTCATGGGGCGATGAAATATTTAACCAGCTCGTTGACGTTGCGAAGTGGATGGATAACGCATACGGTGTTGACTATTACTCAAACACTATTAAGCGCATGGCAATGTGGGTGCATAATCCGACATTAACTTATTCAGGGCGTTATGTTGAGCAGTTAAAAGCATCAGGGCTAGATAATGGGCACTACGCACTTTCACTTGCTCAAAAGTACAAACAAAGCCATGAGACAGCCAGTTATACTGAATTCTCAAAGTCGTGGTTAGCGCAACAAGCGGCAGAGTCTTACCAGGCTCAAAAAGCAATTGAGCAAGCCGATAATCAATCATTTACTGCGTTTTTAGATACGTATTTCAGGGTCTGTTGACCTTTGCGGATTACAATTTGTTCAAACTAGGAGCGGTTTAATCGCGGCGCGAGGTTTGTAACCTAGTGGGCTCGATAACTGCTCCTGCGTTATTCTACTGGCTTACATCCATGTAAGAATAAGTAAAAACCGAGCAACAAAGAGTAAATCGCTCCTAGGCAGAACCCGAAGGGCAGCACCTGTTTGGCATTGATGCTGCGTTATCGCCTATTTATGGGGAATAACCACACCACATAGGCTTTGCCTTGCCTAAATACCAAACAAACTGCTGCAAATTCAACCTTGAAAGGTCAACCGACCCTGGTAAGTAGTAGGCAAAAAAAACGCAGCTCATAATAGCTGCGTAAATATTCTTTAGGGATGAAACAATGCTGTACTGCTGCATTCATAGATTCAGACCCACACTTTTTTAAAAAGTTCAGTGAGATCTTAAAAAAATGAAAAAAAATATTATTACTTTATCTCTAGTACTTACTTTAGCGGGTTGTGCCACTGCGCCACCCAAGCAACCCGAAGATATTTGTAAAATCTTTGAAGAGAAATCTGACTGGTATTTTGATGCTAAAGACGCCCAAGATAAGTGGGGTTCTCCCAAGCATGTGTTAATGAGCATGATGTATCAAGAAAGCTCTTTTCGTCATGATGCTGCGCCGCCTATGGAATACTTTTTATGGATAATTCCAACTGGCCGTGCAAGCGATGCTTATGGTTATTCTCAAGCTAAAACGCCAACTTGGTCTGATTACATTCGTGAAACAGGTAATAGTGGTGCTGATAGAGATGAATTTGAAGATGCGATCGATTTTATGGCGTGGTTTGTTTATAAAACCCATAAGGTTAATGGTGTTTCTAAATGGGATGCTTACGCACAGTATTTAAATTATCACGAAGGGTGGGGCGGTTATAAGCGAGGCACTTATCGTAAGAAAAAATGGTTAATGAGCGTTGCCAATAAAGTAAAACACCGTGCGAGCCGTTATGGAGCGCAGCTAAGACGCTGTGAAGATGATTTAGACAAAGGTTGGTTAGAGCGTTTATTCTTTTAACTAATCTAAGCCCAGATTAATTAAAAAAGGAGCCATTTGGCTCCTTTTTTATTGGGTTATTTTTTACGTTTATTGGGCTGAATTTTAACTTGTTTAATCATGTTTTCTTTCACTTCAAGTACCTCAACCGGATAACCTGCAATACGAATGCTTAAGTTAGCATCAGGGATGTCTTCTAAGTATTCAACAATGAGGCCACTTAGCGTTTTAGGGCCATCTAATGGGAATTCCCAACCCATTTCTTTATTTAAGTCGCGTACGTTAGCACCACCATCAACAATATAAGAGCCATCATTTTGTGTGGTTACTTCTTCACTCGGTGTACGAGTTTGAGTAGTGGTGAAATCGCCCACAACCTCTTCAAGAATATCTTCTAAGGTGACTAAGCCTTGGATATCGCCATATTCATCAACAACGATGCCAATTCGTTCTTTCGACAACTGAAACTTCAGCAGTTGAGTATTAAGCGACGTTCCCTCAGGAATAAAGTATATCTCGCGTACAGCTCGAAGGAGCGAAGGTTTGTCGAATTGCTCTTTAGTAAGAAGACGTAATGCATCACGAGAGTGAATAAAGCCCACTGCATCATCAATGTTATCGCGGTATAAGAGCACGCGAGTATGTTGAGCATGAGTTAGCTGTTTACTAATTATTTTCCAGTCATCGTTGATATCAATCGCCACAATCTCATTGCGGGGTATCATAATATCTTCAACGGTAACCTGCTCTAAATCTAAAATTGAGGTCAGCATACTTTGGTGGCGTGCCGGGATCAGTGCACCTGATTCATTTAGCACGGTTTTTAATTCTTCTTTACTCATGCTGTGCTCATCTATTTGTGCAGCACTAATGCCAAATAAGCGTAATATGCCGTTGGTCATCCAGTTAACAACTACCACAAATGGGAAGAGTATTTTTAACAAGCCTTTAAGTATCACAGAGCTAGGAAAAGCGACTCGCTCAGGATAGAGAGCGGCCAGTGTTTTTGGCGTTACCTCAGCAAAAATTAGCACAACTAGTGTTAATGCACCCGTTGCTATGGCAATACCTAAATCGCCATATAAGCGAATACCTATTATGGTGGCTACCTGCGCTGCAGCAATATTAACCAGGTTATTACCAATTAGGATCAGACCTATCAACCTATCTGGTCGACTCAGTAATTTACTAACGCGTTTCGCAGCACGATGGTTCTCTTTAGCGAGGTGTCGCAAACGAATACGGTTGATTGACATGATTCCGGTTTCTGACCCGGAGAAGTAAGCAGAAAAAAGCACCAATAAACCTAATATGATAAACAGGGTACTTGTCGATATGTCGTCCAACGATGGATCCTTTTTTTATAAACCAATGCGTATTAAGCTAGAGTGAGCTTTCAGAGTCAAGTTAAAACTTATTTAGGACCACTTCTTGTATAAAACGGCTACCAAAATAAGCAAGTGTGAGTGTAAATGCGGCAATCATTATACTCACTACCACTACTTTGCCTCGCCAACCACGTTTTACATGGCCAACTGCAATCGTAGCAAAAATGGCCCAAGCAACTAGAGATAAGATTGTTTTGTGAATATACTCTTTGGCAAACATGCCATCTAGAAATACAAATCCGGTAATGAGCGCCACACTTAATAATACGGTACCTAAGTTTAATAACTGGTAAAGTTGGCGTTCTACCACCATGAGTGGCGGTAAGTGACTGTGAACTATCGCTAAGTCTTTTCGCTTTAAGCGTTTATCAATAAAGTAAAACTGCACGCCATACAAAGTGGCAATAATTAAAATACAGTAGGCCAATAACGACAGTGATATATGTGCAACCAGTGCCAGCTCTACATTTATACTTTGTAATAAAACATGATGAGGGATAAATAGGCTAGAAATTGTTAGCAGTGCAGCAAAGCCATAAACAACAGGTAGTAGCAAGGTTGCGGGAAACTTTAAAGAAACAGTGGTAACACACAGCACAATAATCCAGCAAGTCAGTAATGCCACATTGACAATACTTAAATCTTGTCCATCAGCTCTAAATACCGAATTTACTAATAGCAGCATGTGCGCCAAAATAGCGACAGTACTAAGTATTATAGTAACTTTTTGGCTCGGCCCCTGATGATGAAACAATCGCGAAAGCACGTGAGACGTTGCTAACACATAAAATAAACTGGCAATAATAGTTAAACTAATAATCAGCATTTTGCTTTGGCCACTTAATTGAAGTCAGATAATTCGTGTTCGTTATGTAGCCATTGTATTTTATAGCAAAGCAAATGCATAGACCCTGTAAAAAGAAACTCAATAAGCAGCATTTCAGCACTGTATTGTATACCACCATTTACGGTATACTATTTCTAATTGAATTTTAATAACATCGACCTTATTAATAGAGTTGATTTCAACGTCTTTTCGGAACCGTTACATGTTTGAGAACCTCCAAGAACGATTAGGTAAAACCCTAAAAAATATTAGTGGCCGTGGCCGCCTAACTGAAGACAACATTAAAGATACACTTCGTGAAGTGCGAATGGCATTTTTAGAAGCCGATGTGGCGTTGCCTGTTGTTCGCGAGTTTGTAAAACAAGTTAAAGAACGCGCAGTGGGTATTGAAGTTACTAAAAGCTTAAGCCCTGGCCAAGTATTTATAAAAATTGTTCGTGAAGAACTTGAAAAAGCCATGGGTGAAGCTAACGAAGAGCTAAGCCTTAACGCGCAACCGCCAGCTGTTGTGATGATGGCGGGTCTTCAAGGTGCGGGTAAAACCACCAGTGTGGGTAAGCTGGCTAAGTTTTTAAAAGAGCGCAAGAAAAAGTCTGTGCTAGTGGTGAGTGCCGATGTGTATCGTCCAGCGGCAATTAAGCAATTAGAAACCTTAGCAACAGAAGTTGATGTAGAATTTTTCCCAAGTGATATTTCGCAAAAACCAGTGGATATTGCCACTGCTGCAATTTCTCATGCGAAAAAGAAATTTATTGATGTTGTATTAGTCGATACTGCCGGCCGTTTGCATGTTGATAGCGACATGATGGATGAAATTAAAGCCTTACATCATGCAATCAATCCAATTGAAACGCTATTCGTTGTTGATGCAATGACAGGTCAAGATGCGGCAAATACTGCAAAAGCATTTGACGAAGCCTTACCGCTGACCGGTGTGATACTGACTAAAACAGATGGTGATGCCCGAGGTGGTGCTGCGTTATCTATTCGTCATATTACCGGTAAGCCAATTAAGTTTATGGGTGTTGGTGAGCGTACCGATGCACTTGAGCCTTTCCACCCAGACCGTATTGCTTCACGTATTTTAGGCATGGGTGATGTACTTTCATTAATCGAAGAAGTCGAGATGAAAGTAGACAAAGAACAAGCGGCAAAAGTAGCGCAAAAAGTATTTAAAGGTGATGGCTTTACCCTGGATGATTTTGCTGATCAATTAAAGCAAATGAAAAACATGGGTGGCATGATGTCGATGCTTGATAAATTGCCTGGCATGCAAAACATCCCAGATGCGGTAAAAGGCCAAATGGGTGATAAAACCTTTATTCAAATGGAAGCGATTATCAGCTCTATGACCAAAAAAGAACGTGCACGCCCAGAGATCATTAAAGGTTCGCGTAAAAAGCGCATCGCAGCAGGCTCGGGTACGCAAGTACAAGAGATCAATAAGCTACTTAAGCAGTTTACCCAAATGCAAAAAATGATGAAAAAGATGAAAGGTAAAGGTGGCATGCAAAAAATGATGCGTGGCATGAAAGGAATGTTACCACCGGGAATGATGGGTGGCGGTGGCCCGAAATTTTAATCATTTAACTTTTATTATCTCCGATATCAGATAAAAGTAATCAATAAAGAGGCAAAACGCCTCTTTATTGTTGAATAAACTATGCACAGAATAGCTTGTTCACATGCTTTTTCTTCTTGGATCACGGTTTAATCTACTAAACTGGCTTTTTGCATCACTTCTTACTTGCATTGTTGCTAAAAACTCGTACAATTCACCGGCTCCCCATACTGGGGAGTAAATCTTATTAATGAAAACAGTCAATCTATTTAGAGGACGGTATGGTAACTATTCGTTTGCAACGTGGTGGCGCTAAAAAACGCCCTTTCTATCAAATTGTGGTTGCGGATAGCCGTTTCTCGCGTGACGGTCGCTTCATCGAGAAAGTAGGTTTCTTTAACCCAATCGCTTCAGGTCAAGAAGAAAAACTTCGTTTAGATTTACCACGTGTTGAGCACTGGTTAGGTCAAGGCGCAGGTCTTTCAGATCGTGTAGCTAAATTAGTTAAAGACGCTCGTAAAGCGGCTTAATAGGCGTAAGTGTAACCATGAGTCAAGAGAACACCTCATCAATAATTGTCGTAGGAAAGCTCGGCGCCCCTTATGGTATAAAGGGCTGGCTTAAGGTGCATTCATTTACTGATGATCCCCAAGGGATCTTCGATTTCAGCCCGTGGTTGATAGGGCAGCAAGGTAAATGGCAATCCTTAGAAGTGGTCGACTGGCGTCGCCACAACAAAGGCTTTATCGCTAAGTTTGCGCAAGTAAACGACAGAGACCAAGCAATGGCTTATACCAATGTTGAAATTTCTGTGGATTCAGCGCAGCTACCAGAATTACCGCAAGGTGAATTCTATTGGCGAGATCTCATTGGCATGTCGGTTGTAACTGATAAAGGTTATAACTTAGGCATTGTTGATGACCTTATGGAGACAGGCTCAAATGACGTACTGGTTGTGAAAGCAAACAGTAAAGATGCATTTGGCCAAGCAGAACGTTTAATTCCTTTTTTAACTGATTCAGTTATTCAAGAAGTTAAATACGATGCGAAAGAAATTACTGTAGATTGGGATCCAAGCTTTTAATGAGTCAAACAAGTTCGTTGTGGGTAGGGGTTATCAGCCTTTTCCCTGATATGTTTGATGCAATTACAACGCAAGGTGTAACCGGTCGCGCTGTTAAAAATGGTTTAATCGACTTTAACTGCTGGAATCCACGTGACTATGCAACTGATAAGCATAGAACCGTAGATGATCGTCCTTACGGGGGCGGACCAGGCATGTTAATGATGGTTGAACCACTTAAACAAGCCATTCTTGAAGCCAAACAGGCTGCAGGTGATGGTGCAAAAGTAATTTATATGTCGCCACAAGGGCGCAAATTAGATCAGCAAGGGGCAAGCGAACTCGCAAACTCTGAAAAACTGATTTTAATTGCCGGTCGCTATGAAGGTATAGACGAGAGAATAATAGAATCGTACGTTGACGAAGAATGGTCAATTGGTGATTTTATTTTGAGTGGGGGTGAATTACCTGCCATGACATTAATTGACGCAGTAGCGCGATTAGTGCCAGGGGTGTTAGGACACAACCAGTCAGCAGAGCAAGATTCATTTTCGGATGGCTTGCTAGATTGTCCTCACTATACACGGCCAGAAACATTGGACGACAAACAGGTGCCTGCTGTATTACTCAGCGGAAACCACCAAGAGATAGCGAAATGGCGGCTTATGCAGTCATTAGGTAGAACTTGGCTTCGCCGTCCTGACTTGTTGCATAACCTAGCTCTGACTGAGGAGCAAGCGGTATTACTCGCGAAATTTCAGCAAGAGTACCAAAAAGCTTGTGGCTAGAAGACAGTTACACCTAGGAAAGTGAGAAACATAATGGCAAAAGTAAACCAAAATATTATTAAAGCGCTTGAAGAAGAGCAGCTTAAAACAGACGTACCTGCATTCGGCGCTGGTGATACAGTAGTTGTACAGGTAAAAGTAAAAGAAGGTGCTAAAGAGCGTCTACAGGCCTTTGAAGGTGTTGTAATCGCTAAGCGTAATCGTGGTCTTCACTCAGCATTCACAGTTCGTAAAATCTCGAACGGTGAAGGTGTTGAGCGTGTATTCCAAACGCACAGCCCTCTTATTGATAGCGTAACAGTTAAGCGTCGCGGTGCGGTTCGTCGTGCTAAGCTTTACTATCTACGTGAGCGTTCTGGTAAATCTGCACGTATTAGAGAAAAACTTAACTAATACGCGCTGTTTATCAACGCAAAAAAACGGGTTGCAACCTTTGGGTTGCAACCCGTTTTGGTTTTAATGCTATTGCGGTTTTTATATCGCTACATTCAAAAACCAATACACACCTTAACCTGCATGCGTTAAAGTGTGGTTCACTTCAAAGCACAATATCTTCTCACTTCTTGCAAAAAATGATGTACAAAAATGAATGATAAAACGATAGTTACACACAACGGCAATTTTCATGCAGATGATGTTTTTAGTATCGCTGCGCTTAAAATTATTTTCCCTTCTTTTACCCTGATCCGCACACGCGATAATGCGATTATTAATGACGCCGATGTGGTTATTGATGTTGGCGGTCAATATGACCCACAAACTGACCGATTTGATCACCATCAGCGCGGAGGTGCCGGTGCTCGCGAAAATGGGATTCCTTTTTCATCATTTGGCTTGGTGTGGAAAAAGTATGGTTTAGCAATATGTGATGATAACCAAGATGTGGCTAATGCGGTGGATGCAGGGCTTGTATCAACTATTGATGCCATTGATTGTGGTCATGTGGAAGGGGTTGCTACAGGCATTAGCTTAAGCCAAACAATTTCTATGTTTAACCCAACATGGGAAGAGGAAAGTAATTTTGATACTGCTTTTGATCAAGCAGTCGAGTTTGCACACACTTTGCTGATTCGTTTTGTGGCCTCAGCGCGTGGTGGTTTAAATGCTAAAAAGATTGTTGCTCAAGCAATTAAACAAGCTGACGATCCTCGATTAATCGTGTTGGAGCGTTATACGCCGTGGAAAAAAACCGTACATAGTTTATCTGAAGAGGCATTATTTGTTGTTTACCCATCTCATTCTGGCAAGTGGATAGTGCAAACGGTACCTGCAGAGTTAGGCTCTTTTGAAGACAGAAAGTCATTACCTGCACCATGGGCAGGGTTATCGGATGATGAATTTCAAGCGGTAACTGGTATAGATGACGCTATGTTTTGTCACAATGGCTTATTTATCGCCGGTGCAGAATCATTTGAGAGCGTTATGTCGCTTGCGGCTATGGCATTAGAATACTAGTCCCTTTAACCGCGTGCCGGTTATATATTAAAAGTGGCTTTTAGCCACTTTTAATATTCCCTACTTTACCTGAACCTAGACTATTGCAAGTAAATGCAATGCAGTTAGCGTTGAAAATAGCAGCTTGAGATAGATTTACTATTCAGAGTTCATCTTACAGACAGCCTTACCCCATCTTGGTCGTAGTTGATAGACAGATAGCGATCTTTTCAAGAATTTGCCTTTTAACCCCTAACGTATCCTGTTAGTATTTATCGTATTGATTAGTTTACTTTTTTGTAATTATTAATTTACGATTTTGCTTTTTTGGATGGAATGAGAACGTGGCAGAGATAAGTGATTTAGCGCAGCTAAGAACAGGTATAGATGAATGCGATGCGCAACTGGTTGCCTTACTGGCAAAACGCAATGGCATTACTCAGCAAATTGGCGCAATAAAACAACAAACGGGCGCGCCATTACATGCACCCGATAGAGAAGCTGATTTATTAGCCGCACGACGCCAAGAGGCTATTAATCAAGGTGTAAACCCTGATTTAGTTGAAGACATTCTCAGACGCATGATGCGTGAAGCTTATCAAAATCAACAAGCCAAATTAGCGTGCGCCGATCCACAATTATCGCCAATTGTTATCGTTGGTGGTAAGGGAGCAATGGGGCAGTTATTTGCAAAACAATTTCAGCGTTCGGGTTACGAAGTCAAAATTTTAGATAAAGCGCAGCAATTGCAGGCAGCAGATATCCTAAAAGGTGCAAAACTGGTGATGATCAGTGTACCAATAAATGCCCTTGAAACCGTTGTTAATGCACTACCGAAACTGGATGATGATTGTTTGCTGGTTGATATTACATCAGTTAAACAAGCCCCATTAACGGTGCTTAAAAAAGTACATAGTGGGCCAGTTGTTGGTTTACACCCAATGTTTGGGCCTGATATTTCTCATTGGGTGAAACAAACCGTGGTGGTGTGCGAAGGGCGCAGTCATGAAGTGGCGCAAGGGTTACTAAAGCAGCTACAAATATGGGGTTGTCAGTTGGTTGAACTTGATGCCAAAAAGCATGACGAAGCAATGCAAATTATCCAGGTTATGCGCCACTTAACTACCTTTGTGTACGGTCAGTTTTTAGCAAAACAGGGGCACACACTCGCCGAGTTAAGAAGTTGTTCATCACCTATTTATCAATTAGAGTTGATGATGGTTGGGCGTTTATTTGCGCAATCGCCAGAGTTATACACTGATATTATGTTAGCGCAATTTGATAATGTAGAAAGTTTATTAGCGCAGTATCAGTCGCTGTTTTCAGAGACGCTTGAAAAGCTAAAAGCAGGGGATAAGCCCGCATTAATTGATGCTTTTGCTGATGCAAAGTCTTATTTTTCAGATTCAACGGCGCACTTTTTAACCCAAAGCCGCAGTTTATTAAATAAAGCGAATGACGCGAAAGTACTCGATTAAAATTACTGAAAACAAAAAAGGGCCGATAGGCCCTTTTTTTGGTTAGCTTTCTACGCTAACAGCTTGCAAAGACTCGCTTTGGTAGCAACCGAGAACGCGCACGTATTGAGTGTGCTGTTTAAGCTCTTCTAATGCATGCTTAACTTGGTTATCGATTAAGTTAGCCTCCAAGTCCACATAAAACACTTCTTCCCATGGGTTACCAGGCGTAGGTCGAGATTCTAGTTTCACTAAATTAATATTATGCTGTTTAAAAATCATTAACGCATCGGCAAGTGAACCAGCTTGTTGCTTGGTTGACATAATTAAGCTGGTTTTAGTCGGAATTTGTGTCGATACTTGCAGTGGTTTGCGGGCAACGACAATGAAGCGGCTGTGATTTTCTTTTTGGTTGGCAAGATTGGCCTTAATCACTTCAAGGCCTACATTTTTCCCTGCTTGCGCTGAGCCAATAGCGGCACTATTTGGCGTTTCCATAGCAGACTTGAGTGCGCTTGAGGTCGAGTCACAGGTTTCATGCTGAAGTTCACCAAGCCCTTGTAAAAAGCGGCTACATTGGGCAAAGGGTTGTGGGTGTGCAAATACCTTGGTTAATTGGCTTAGCTCGGTGCCTGGGGTTGCTAATAAGCAATGATCAACGCTATGAGTAACTTCACCGACAATAGAGACTTGTGCATGCTGCAGTAAATCAAATACTTCATTAATACTACCCGAACTCGTATTTTCAATAGGCAGTAAGCCAAAGTCGGCTTGACCTTTTTCTACTTTTCCGGTGATTTCCTCAAATGAGGTACAACCAATTTCAACTAATTTACCCGGGCGACGGCTAAAATATTTATGACATGCAAGCTGACTATAAGAGCCTTGACCGCCTAAATACGTTACGCGATGAGTTTCGCTCAGTGCATCGGGATTTAAATTCTTTTGTAGCATGGCTTGTTGATGCAACACAGAGTCTTCTAATATCGTTTGGAAAACGTTGTTAACGTAGTAGGCGTCAAGTCCTAACGATTTGCCATAGCCTATGAGTTTTTCGAGTAAAGCCAGTTCACGGGCTTCATCACGAATGGGTTTATTATTTGCTATTTTATATTCAACGACACCATGACTAATACGGCGTCGTTTTGCTAGCAAGACAAGTAAATCGTTGTCGATTTCATTTATGTCGTGCCTGAGAGTATCGAGTACATCGTTGCTCATTTGGTTTTCCTCATTCCAAAACATGTCACTGATTATGCAGTGAAAACAAAAAAGCCTCCCAGTTGGGAGGCTTTACTATTCGGTTGATTTTATCTCACAAACAGGGAAGCCTCTTCTACATAAAGAAGCTAAAAAAAGAAAAAAAGGTGTGTGAGTAATTTATATTCATACCCTTAATGTATGAAGTGTAACCCCCAATGTCAACAAGCACTTACAGGAAATCGGCTTTTTACCCGATATATAGACAAAACACGTTGTTTTTAGAAAACTTCATAAATAATTTATAATTCTGATTTAAGTTCTGGTATATTTCTATTACTTGCAAAAATAATAATTATAAATAAGGTTGGCTTTTTGTGTATCGACGCCCTCCATCTCGATTTGGCATAAACTCACTCAGTGTAAAGTTATCATTGTTGATCTCTGGCATCTGTTTAGTGGCAGGCATTTGCGCGGCTGCATTAATGCTCAAGTCAGAAGAAAAACAGCTTGTCTTTGAAGAGCATGAGGTATTAAAGCAATCAAATGAATTATTAATAAAACAATTTAACAACTTGATAGCGACCAAAGTTAAAATAGCAGAGCAAGCTAATATTGTTGTTAGCGAGCAGTTATTTGAAGGGCAGCTGTCATTTAAAAATAATAATACACCCACAATGCAGCTGACCAATGATGGCTCAGTGCGCAGTGCATCAGCAGATGGCCTATCTGCCGCGTTTATCCATCAAACTGCATATTCTCCCTTTTATAAACAGCTAATTGCTGACTCAGAATCGCTTTGGAAAGTTATTTCTCCGACGTTAATCCAAGACTTTTATAATTTTTATCTTATAACTAAAGATAACTTTATTCGTGTTGCACCACCTAATTGGGCGCTTAATGTGCCCGGAAATTACACATTCAACCAAAGTGAGAGCTTTAATTATGCCAAATCGTTAACTAACCCACAGCGTGATCCGCTTTGGTCGCGGGTTTACTACGATAATGTATGGAATAAATGGGTAGTGAGTTTAATTGTTCCTATTTATAAAGATGATGAATTTTTAGGTGTCACGGGGAGTGATATTTCACTCGATTCCTTAGTATCGCAATTACCCGTGGGTGGAAAAGAAAAGCACCTTGTCGTATTTGATGAGCAAGGGCAATTATTAGCGCACCCAAATTTAGGCTCTGATAGTTATACAAAATACGGTGAGGCAGGTAAAAAGCTACTACCAGAAGATTTTATTTCCCCTGAACTAAAGCGCGTTATTGATAACGCAGGGCAAATTCAATTGCCAGAATATGCCGATTCGTTTTCATTAAATGATGAAGATTACATTATCAACATTCATAAGGTGGCAGGTGTAAACTGGTATGTAGGTGTTTATAAAAAGCGCTCTTCAACGTTATCGGCACTTAAAGATTTAAAGCTTAAGTTTTTTGGCTTATTTATTCTGTATGCCATTTTAGTTGCTTTATTATTACACCAAGCACTCTACCAATTAGTATTAAGACGCTTACATTCATTGGTTTATGCAGTTACTAATTTTGGTAAAGGCCAGTTAGAAATTGATTTTCCAAAAGAAAATAAAGATGAAATTGGTACGCTTAATGGTTCATTCAAAGACATGACCATTGAAATTCGTAAACTCATTGATGGCTTAAATCAGCGTATAATAGAAAAAGAAATCGCAGAAAAAGCAGCAAACCGTTTGTCTAAAGCGGTTGCGTTCTCGGGGACGGGGGTGGTGATCACCGATGAAAATTTTGTCATTGAATATGTGAATCCAAAAATGTTGGAGATGACAGACTTTGCCGAAAATGACTTCTTGC
The DNA here is from genome assembly GCF_000239875.1 of Pseudoalteromonas sp. BSi20311. Taxonomy (NCBI): domain Bacteria; kingdom Pseudomonadati; phylum Pseudomonadota; class Gammaproteobacteria; order Alteromonadales; family Pseudoalteromonadaceae; genus Pseudoalteromonas; species Pseudoalteromonas sp. BSi20311. The sequence goes on from NZ_BADU01000153.1 coordinate 43,608, forward strand.
GCCAGCCATTACTGACAATTATTGCTAATGAAATGACCATGTTGGTTGAAGATATTGATCTTGATTTACGCAACCGTAATTATTGGCGAGGAGATACGCTTATTGAAGCGCAAAATAAGCCGCCATTATGGGTATCGCTAAGTGTGTCACCAATTCGAGAAGACGGTGGTAAAATCACCAGTTACGTGGCATCAGCGCAAGATATTTCGTTTGTGAAAGAAAGCCAACGAAAAATGGAACAGCTCGCTTACTTCGACACATTAACCGGACTTGCTAATCGTACATTCTTTAGGATGCAACTTAGAAAATCCATGGCGCTTGCTGAAAGAGGGCGTTACTCGTTTGCTTTATTTTATTTTGACCTTGATGAATTTAAACGTATTAATGACACTTTAGGCCATGATGCGGGCGATCAGCTATTGGTTGAAGTGGCAACACGCTTAAAACAGCGTTTACGTGCGGAAGATACCATAGCCCGTTTAGGGGGGGATGAGTTTGCTGTTCTACTTAGTGGTATTGAGCACCAAGAAGAAGCATCTGAAGTCGCTGATACAATACAAAAAACGTTAAATCAGCCAATAAAACTTGGCAGCAATGAAGTGATTGTTAGTGCAAGTATTGGTATTACCTTAGCGCCATTTGATAGCCTAGAAGAAGATCAGTTATTAAAGCATGCCGATTTAGCTATGTATGAAGCAAAAGCCAAAGGGCGTAATACTTTCCACTTTTATAGCCAAGATCTTAATGCGGCAGCTAATGAACGATTATTCCTTGAAAATGAGTTGCGCCATGCGATTAAAGAAAAGCAACTCACGCTGCATTACCAGTCACAGGTTGATTGTCGCGATAACAGCGTGGTGGGATATGAAGCATTGCTTCGTTGGTTCCATCCTACACAAGGGTTTATTCCTCCGACTAAGTTTATTCCCATAGCCGAGGCAACCGGTTTAATTGTGGAGCTTGGTCAATGGGTGCTACAACAAGCCTGTGAGTTTACTAAGCGACTAGAGCAACAAGATAGAGCAAGTAATATGTCGATTAACCTGTCAGCAAGACAGTTTAAAGACGCAAGCTTAGTACCTATGCTGAAAAAGATAATTATAGAGACACAAATTAACGCAAAAAGTCTGCATCTTGAACTAACCGAGAGCATGCTGATGGGTAACGTTGAGGCGGCTATTGAACAGTTACATCAACTTAAAAAATTGGGTATCTCAATTTCTATTGATGATTTTGGTACGGGTTACTCTTCGCTGAGTTACCTTAAGCGTTTCCCCGTCGATATTCTTAAAATTGATCGCTCGTTTGTCAAAGATATCCCTGAGGATGACAACGACATGGAGATCACTGCGGCCATTATCGCTATGGCACAAAAGCTGAAGCTTGATGTGGTTGCTGAAGGGGTTGAAACAATCGAGCAAGTTGAGTTTTTACAAAACAATAATTGTTTTATTGTGCAAGGGTATTATTTTAGTAAGCCAGTGGCTGAAGATGATATCCCCGCATTATTTGATCAACTAGCTGCGCTAAAAATTATTGAATAAGTAAAAAGTTGCGGGTTAACCACCCGCAATTTTTACTTTAAATTTTAACCCTTCTAAAATAGCTTTTAGTTTGTCGCGGTCATCACCTTGTACTTCGATAACCCCTTCTTTTACTGCGCCGCCTTGGCCCATCTTACTTTTTATTGTTTTAGCTAACTTTTTCAAATCATGCTGTTGTGGATCAAGACCAACAACCAGCATTACACCTTTGCCTTTTCGGCCTTTGGTTTGACGCTCTATGCGAATAGAACCATCTTTAAATAGTTTTACATCCAGTTCTTTTTCTGGCTTTGGCTGGTCAATTCGCCCCGTTGCTGTTGAATACACTAAGTGACTATCACTCATAATTAACCTACTTAAGATTGAATATAATAATGCGGTAAATAATAACAAATTTGCGACGCAAAGACGTAATTTTTACGCCTCGATTCACTTTTATAAAGTTATAAGCTTAACAATATTGACCTCATTAGGTTTATTAAAAATGCACATAAGTATTTTTAAAAACCATTTTAAATTGGCTAGCACTATAAAAATATCCATGCTACTATTTCGGCATTATAGATGTATGGACGTCCAAATGCTTAATTCTTACTTAGAGCACGCTCAGCTTAATATTGAGCAACAGTTAATTCACGCTGAGCTAGAAAAGCTCGAGCAATATCTAAATAATAATGCTGCACCAGCGGTGCGTTGGGAGTATCAAATTCCTGAGCTAGGTGAAGGAGGGGCATGCAGCTTATTTGGTTACCTACAGGATGAGCCATTTAAACTAAGCGATTATGTTAGCCAAAGTACGCAAACAACTGAAAAGCTGGCGCAACTTCAGTTGATTGTTGACTACGTTATTGAAAATACGCAGCTTGATTGGTACGGCATTTATCAAAATACCGTCACCAATGAAGGTGAGCAGCTATTAAAGCTGGCTTATTTTGGTGCCCCGAGTCGTCCTTTGTTTCCGCTGACCGATGAATTTGCAATGGGCAGTAATAACGTTCAAGTAGCGCTTATCGGTAAAGGACGCGTAATTAATAATGTTGAACAATATATAGCAGCAGGCGGTGAGTATTATACCTGCGATCCGAAGGTAAAAGCAGAAGCCTGTTTACCGTTATTTAATGCACATCAGCAGTGTGTAGGTATTGTTGATGGTGAAGCCTTCAATACTGATTTTTTTGATAAAGCGACGCTCGCGTTATTAATTGCGTGCTGCATTAAAATTCCTCACTTTTTAGTGTAAATAACACTAGTCAATCTAGTGAGTTTTTATGTTAAGCTTAGCGCAACAGCTAACCCCTAAATAACGAAGAGATAGTCAATGTTCTCAGTATTAAAACCATTACCAACAGACCCTATTCTTGGCCTTATGGCGGCCTATAAGCAAGATACTAACCCAAATAAGATTGACTTAGGGGTTGGTGTATATAAAGACGAGCAGGGGAATACCCCGGTATTAAAGTCAGTAAAAAAAGCAGAAGCATTTCGTTTAGAAAATGAAATGAGCAAATCTTACATTGGTCTTGCTGGTAATTTAGATTACTGTCAACAAATGGAAAATCTTCTACTAGGTGAACACCCAGCATTATTAGCTAATCGCGTACGCACAGCACAAGCTCCTGGCGGTACTGGTGCACTTCGTGTTGCTGCAGAATTCATTGTACGTTGTAATCCAGGCGCCACTGTATGGGTAACTAATCCAACGTGGGCAAACCACATTAGCTTATTTGAAGCTGCAGGCTTAACGGTAAAAGAATACCCATATTACGATTACGAAAACAAAGATCTATTGTTTGATGAAATGGTCGAAACCTTAACACTGGTGCCTAAAGGCGATGTAGTGCTGCTACATGCATGTTGTCATAACCCAAGTGGTATGGATTTAAACGAAACACAATGGAACACCATTGCAGAACTTGCAAAAGATGTGGGCTTTACACCATTAATTGATATTGCATACCAAGGTTTCGGTTCTTCTTTAGAAGAAGATGCAAATGGCCTGCGTATTTTAGCCAATGCGGTTGAAGAGTTAATTATTTGTTCTTCATGCTCTAAAAACTTTGGTTTATACCGTGAGCGTATTGGTGCTTGTTCAATTATTGCCAAAGACAGCGCAACAGCTGATATTTCAAATTCAGTATTACTGAGTGTGGTACGTAGCATTTATTCTATGCCGCCAGCGCACGGTGCAGATATTGTAAACACTATTTTAAGCAGCACAGAGCTAACGCAGTTATGGCACAGTGAGCTTGATGAAATGCGTAACCGTATTAATGGCTTACGTAGTTTAATTAAAGACAGTTTGGCAGCGAAAGATATTGCGCAAGACTTCTCGTTTATTGACCGCCAACACGGTATGTTCTCTTTCTTAGGTATTAATAAAGAGCAAATTGAGCGCCTTCAAAAAGAATACGGTATTTACATTGTCGGCTCTAGCCGTGTAAACGTAGCGGGTATTAGCCAAGCAAACATCGATTACTTTGCTAACGCCGTTGCTGATGTATGTAAGTAACCAATAATAAGCTTTAGCTTATTAGCAATAAAAAAACCGCACACTCGTTGCGGTTTTTTATTGTTTACAAACAGCTTAAAGCCAGCGAATAGCGCCTGCAATACGTTCATTGTACATATCGACCGGTGAGCCAAGGCTTGCAATTAGCACGGTATCAGCTTGTTTGCCCCGACTTATATGGCCAGCATAACGAGAGTCACTAAAATCACCCGAGCCTATTTCAAATACTTTATTTTCGCTAGGGACAATAAACACGGTCATAGGTCCAAAGTCAGATTCAAACACTAAATGAATGCCTTTTTCACCTTGAAAATCACAAAAATTAACGTAAGTCACTTTGCCAGGTAAATCAGTAAGTTGACCACCAAGTAAAGCGAGCTTTTCGTTGACAGTTTGGATGCTAATTGGTTGAGTTTTATTTAACGCGTAAACTTCATGATAAACATGGGCTAGCGCATGCTCGCCAGCCGCATGATTAATATTTTGCTCTGCGCTAAACATAAAGGCACTGACTGCAATTACAAACGAAGCAGCTAATGCCAAATGCACGCGGTCAAACTTAAACCAAAAACGTGCATTAATCACGTTACCTTTTTGCTCAAGTTCATCTGTTCTGGCTTTTTCTTTTAACGAGGTGTTTAAGATAATCCGTTCGGCAAGATTCTCAGGCACAGGAATATCAAGCGCGTCGTCGAGCTGTTTATCGAATGCTTTGCTTTCATTTAAAAATTGTTGCCTGTCGGCACTGCTGTTCGCAAATTCCTGAAGTTCTTTGTCTAGCTCGTTTGGCTGCGCAATTGTGCGGCGACGAAACTCAAGTTCATCCATTATTTTGATGCTCCTTTAAGTTGATCATCATCACGGCTTAATGCCTCTTTAAGTTGATTTTTTGCTCGAAATAAACGCGTCATAACCGTATTTTTATTTAAGTTAAGTATGTCTGCAATTTCATCTCCAGTGCAGCCCATAACCACCTGTAGCAACAGCGGCTCTTTGTATTCATCAGCCAATAAAGAAATTTGTCGCTGAATAACGGTTTGCTCCATTGCTGTATCTAAACTATGGCTGGTTTGATCCACCAATGTGTCGTTATCTACATCACTGTAATCAAATTGCTTGCGCTCAAAGCGTCTGGCATTCTCACGCCTTAAAATGGTCAGCAACCATGGCTTAGCTGCTTTTTGGTCGAGTAACGAATCAAGCGAGCGCCATGCACGCAAAAAGGTTTCTTGCACTAAGTCATCAGCAATAGTCGGATCGTTACATAACCAGTAAGCAAAGCGATAGAGTTCCTTATGATAAACATGAACCAAGGCTTCATAGCGTTGTTGTTTTTCAGCCATATTAATTAAGACCCGATCATTCGATTTTTTATTTCCAAACATAAGCACTTTTTAATTAAAATTATTATAGGCCAAAAAAGTAACTAAGATTCTTATTAAGAATATAGCTCTTTTAACGCAGATGATGACTTAGCTGTGTGCGATTGATGTTTTTTTAATAAACTAACAATCGCTTCTAAATCAGTGCTAGCCGATTGGTTACCGTACAACTGTGCTTGTAAATTATTTACCTGCGCGGTTAATTCTGAGCTGTTTATCATAGCGCAGAAATGGGTGAGAGCTCCTACCTTTTTATCTGTTCGAGTTAGCGCGTATAGATTAAGTGCATCGTAAAATGCTTTATTATCATGGCTTTTAGCAAGTATTTGCAGTGTTTTTAAATCTGCTTGCTGATTGCCTCTATGATTTGCTTGCGTCGTTTGTTGCACTTCTTTAGCTGAGCGTTTCATAAAGTAAAGAACCAGGGTCACAATCCATAATATGTAACCTAATACGGCTACAATAATAAGCCATAGAGGCGTACTAGTGTGGCGTTGCACGCTGAGCGCTTGCTGCGTTGGCTCTGCATCCGTGTTGTTTAAAGTACTTTCAACGGGTGTATTTAGTGAGTTTGCTGGCGCTGTGGTACTTGGTGTTACCGTAATTGTGCGTTCTGGTAAAGTTGCGTAACTAATTCGGTTCATTTTGGTGTTATACCAAGGCAGGGTAATTTCAGGCAATGTATAAGTGCCTGGTGTTTGTGGTAGTAGCGCAAATGAGGCGCTTTGCTGTGATACCACTCGACCATCGCGTACTGCATTGTTGGTTTCTTTTTCATCCGGATAGCTGCGAATACCATCAATAGTAGGCATATCAATTTCGGGCAATTGCTCTTTAGTTACCCCTAAGGCGGTAAGCATAATAGTGCGTGTGATCGGCGTGCCGGCTTCAACGGTGTTATCGTCTGGTTGCCATTGCTCGGTTAAACTCACTAATTCACTGGGTAACCAATCCCCTTGATAATTCTCAGGGATAGGTTTGATTTCAATCTGTTGTTCATCGCCAAGTGCTGACACTTCTAATTGACGATAGTTTTGCTGAACACGCCCTTGAAAAACAGGTGCTTCAATGGTGTATGCGCCACTTTTTTGCGGCTGAATTAAATAATTACGGGTGATCACTAAGTAACGTTTACCGTTAACCAGTTCATAATCTTCACTTTGCTTACCTAGTTGGGTGAGTTGAGCATCTTCCATGCTTGGTGTGCTTAAGCTGCCATCAAGTAGCTCTTTAGCTAAGTAAAGTTTAATGGTGTAAACGCCAGCCTCTTGCACAAATAAGCTGTTATTTGTAAGCGAGGTTTTTAAAAATATATCATCATTTTTATCTGTATCGCCGCTACGCTCTTTAACCGATAAGCTAATTGGTTTAGAGCTGAGCCCTGCAACAATAAAAGAAGGAATTGTGTATTCGCCGGCTTTGCGAGTCATTAACTTAACAGACCACGATGTTTGTTTTTTAATGCTGCCATTAATAATGTTGGTACGGCTACTTAAGCTCATAGGGCCGACGACAAAATCTTTTAACAGCGCTGAAGTATCGGGTTGTTGCCCTTTGATTGAATCATCAATGCTAATATTGAGCATAAAAAACTCACCCGCCAGTACCGGGTTTTTATCAACGCTTGCCTCTAATGAAGTGGCGGCCATTAATGGCATGGCAGTTAATAGCAATAAACAGCAAAATAATCGCATTACCATGATTTTTCTACTCCTGTTGGACGGCGTTGATATTGTCTTTTTTGGGCTTCTAATTGCATTTTGTTTCTTAATAAAATAGCTGGATCGTCGGGCACTTTTCTTAGTAACTGATTTAGTTGTTGTGCTTTCTCTTTTTCTTCATTAGTGAGGTCGGCCGCCTGTGCTTGCATAGCTTGTTGTTGTGCTTGCTGCTTCTGCTCATCTGATGGCGGTTGCTCATTCATTTGATTGGGTTGACTCTGTTGCTCGTCTTGCTGAGGCTTACTATCGTCGTCTTTGTTCTCGTTTTGTTGGTTTTGTGATTGAGCTTGCATGTCAGGCTGATTTTGTTCATCTGACTGCTCGCCAGATTGGCTTTGTTGATCTTTTGATTGCTCCGAGGGCTCACCCGATTGCTGCTCTTCACTGTTTTGACTGTTATCTTCGCTTTTATCTGCGTTATTTTTATCGCCATTTTTTTGCTGATCTTGTTTTGATTTATCTGCATCATCTTGACTTTGATCATCTTGATTTTGCGAATCATTACCTTGTTGGTTTTCTTGATCTTGATCTTGATCTTGCTGTTGCTTAAGTAACTGCTCAACTAACGCTTGGTTATTGGCTGCTTGGGTAAAATCAGACTGCAATGATTGCGCTTGTTTGTAAGCGTTTATAGCAGCCTCCAATTGTCCGGCTTTAGCCAGTGCATTACCGTAATTGTAATAACCAGTAGCTGATTTATCTTGACTAAATTCGTTCAGAGCGCCTTCAAACTGACCTTGCTGATAAAGTGCAGCGCCTTTGAGAGCGTTGGACTTCGCTTGCGCTGCTTGTTGGTACTCTTGGTTGTTGTAAGCTTCTAATGCACGTTGATCGGTATTTTTAAATAGCGTTGGTAACTCTACTGCATGGGCATTTTGCTGAGGTAAAAAGCTTAGCAATAGCACCGCACCAATAAACGCAGAGCGCCTAAATAAGTATAGAGCTAAGGGCAGCAAAATAAGCAAGCCATAAATGCCAGCATCGATTCGCCACAAGGCTAAATTTGGTTTTTCACTTTTTAGTATTTCACTGTTTGCTTGCGGTGAAAAAATGGCAATATCGCTATTACTTGGCTGATAATTAGCGTATTGGCCGCCACTATTTTTTGCTAGTCCTTTGAGTAAAGAACCATTGAGTGTAGGCACTACAATTTGGCCGTAATTATCTTTTAAAAATCCGCCTTCAGGTAACTTTATTGGTGCACCTTGCTCAGTGCCAATACCGTAAATATTAAGTCGATACTGGCTACTGTTAGTAAAGCCACTTATATCACTTTGCTGTTGTTGTTCAATACCATCGGTGATCAAAATAATATCACCATCTAGGTAGCCTGCTTGAGTGAGCAGCTCTTGCGCCATGTCTAAACCTGCCAGCACGTTGGAGCCTTTATCAGGCATAATTTCAGGGCTCAAACTAGGAATAAGATTAGCAAGGGTGGTTGCATCATTGGTCAGTGGTGAAATGGTATAGGCAGTGCCTGCGTAGGCTACTAATGCAGTATCACCTTCTTTAAATAACTCAATCATATCGAGGGCTTTAAAGCGAGATTGCATTAATCGATTAGGAGCAATATCGGTGCTATACATAGAGTACGACATATCCATGACAATAACGCGCGCACTTTTACTTTGAAATACAGGGACTTGTTTTTCTTCAAAACTCGGGCCTGCACTAAATATAATGGCTAAACTGCAAAATAACGCAACTAGCCACAGCGGCTGACGAGCCTGATTGTTTGCTTCACTCATAACAAATTGTGCCAAATGTGGTGCAATAAGTGGCGCTGATTGGGTTTTTTTCTTTTTAAGCATGGCAATAAAAAACAACCCTAGGGTAGGGAGTAACAGCCATAAAATAGCGGGGCGAATAAACTCAAAATCCATTAGCTTGGCTCCTTCATTGCACGCACTGTTTTTATCAATGCGGTAACACTGATCAATAGAATGGCCAGTAATAACGGGTAATAAAACAAGGCTGTTTGTGGGCGAAAGGTTTGTTCATCGGCACTAATTGGCTCGAGTTTATCAAGCTCTGCATAAATTTGTTGCAACCCAGCGACATCTTTGGCTCTAAAGTACAGACCCCCTGTTTGTTCGGCAATATTTTTCAGTAAACTCTCATCTAAATTGCTGCCCCCAGAGCCCATATTAAATAAACTAAAACCACGAGGGTTATCTGAGCCGACTCCGATGGTGTACACTTTTATGCCTTCTTCACGAGCTAGTAATAGGGCATCTTCGGGGTCAAGGTTTCCTGCGGTGTTTTGTCCATCTGTTAGTAACACCACAATACGATTACTTTCTTTTTTACTAGCAAAGCGTTTAACCGATAAGCCTAAAGCGTCACCAATAGCCGTGGCACGTCCTACTAAACCTATTTGTGCTTCAGTAAGCATTTTGCTGACGGTTTTTACATCACGGGTGAGAGGTGTTTGCAAAAACGCTGTATCACCAAACAATATTAGCCCAAGTCTGTCGCCTTGACGCTGCTCTATAAAATCGCTAAGCACTGCTTTAACCATAGTTAAACGGTCAACATATTGGCCATTATAAGCCATGTCTTGTTCTGTCATTGAGCCGGATAAATCCACAGCGAGCATAATGTCGCGACCTTCATTAGGCAGCGATATAGGCTCATCTAACCAAGTAGGGTTAGCCGATGCTGTTACTAATAATGCCCATAGCAACCATTCAAGAGTGTTTAACTTACGTGCACTGGACTCTACATGTTGATTATTTAAATTATGCGATGCAAAACTTGGGATGCGTAAACGTGTCGTTGCATTACTTGCTGCGGGTTTTAATAGCAGTAACGTTAAAGGAAGCGGCAGTAATAAAAACAGCCATGGCCAGCTAAATTCAAACATGCAGTGGCTCCTTTAGCTTAAATTGTTTAATAGCTTGGCGAAACTTATCACTGAGTGCCGGTGGTGTTTGTGCTGTGCTATATAGGCTTGCAATTTCATCTTCACTAAAACCAATTGCACCAAGTTGACTCAGGGTTTTACACCAGTTGGCGGTGGATTGCGCCGCTAAGCGCGGATCGTAATAGGTGATCACTAGCCGCTTTAAAATAATATGTAATTGCTGCGCTGATTGTTGTTGATTAGCTAACTTAATCGCATTACGTTTTGCTTTTTTAAATTGATAGTTTTTGTACATAATTATAATTAAGCCACACACTAAGCACAGTGCAATGCTAATAACCACCCACCAAGCAGGGGCTAACGGCCACCAGTCAACGTGAGTGGGAGCAATAATATCGTGAAGGCCATCAAGTGGAGAGGTTTGCATGATTTATCTTCTCACTAATTGCAGTTCCAGCGCAGTGGCTGCATCGAATGATAATAGGTTAAGCCCAGATTTTGTTAAACGATTAATACGCGCGCTAAATGCGTGCTCGGCATTTTTGGCAAATCGTTCTCTAAAGCTGCTATCCATCAAGGGCAGGGCAAACTGCTGATTATTAGCACTTACAGTAACCGCTTGTTGGAAAGCCGGTAACTTATGCTCGAAGGGATCGCTAATATGGCAACCTATTAATTCACAGTGCCGCGCAAGTAATTCGAGTTGTTTAAAGCTGGCGTCATCTAAGGCGTTAAAATCGGATACGATATAAACCAAACTACCGGGTTTAGCTAAGTGGTTTAAACGCTTAAGGTTATCACTAAAGTTATTGCTGGCGGGTTTATCAATATTTTCAAGTGCCTGCTGATGAGCGTCGCACAAATTATGACACAGCTTTAACACCGCTTTTTCACGGGCGCTAGGTTTAAGCTCTAAATGCGAGTGCTGATTAAACACAATACCGCCAATTCTATCGCCACGTTGGCAAGCAGACCATGCAACCAAGGCGCTAATATGTGCAGCTTGCACCGACTTTAATAATAATTGTGAGCCAAATAACATTGAATTTGAAAAGTCAGTAAACACAAATACCGGGCGTTCTTTTTCTTCTTGAAAAAGCTTGGTGTGAGTTTCACCGGTACGAGCCGTGACCCGCCAATCAATAGAGCGTATGTCATCACCGTGTTGGTAATGGCGCACTTCGGCAAACTCCATGCCACGGCCTTTATGCGGCGCCAGATATTGCCCCGCTAAGGTATTTTTTATTCTAACGTTAGGTGCCAGCTCAAGCAGTTGCGCTTTTGCTTTATAATACATCAGCTCTTTGAGCGATAAATTAACACCGTGGCTATGACTTAATTTAAGCCATGCCTGAGAATCAAAGTGTGTTTGCATAACTTAAGGTACAGCAACTAGTTCAACAATACGGCTAATAACCTGATCTTTTGTAACACCATCGGCCTGTGCTTCGTAACTTAAAATAATACGATGACGTAATACATTATGTACCACAGCTTGAATATCGTCAGGCGATACAAAATCACGACCACTTAACCACGCATGAGCGCGAGCACATTTATCCAAAGCAATGGTGGCACGTGGGCTGGCGCCGTATTCAATCCAACGGCCAAGTTGTTCATCTAAGTTGGCGCCTTCTCGGGTGGCAATAATCAACTGAACTAAGTACTGCTCTAGTGGTTCAGCTAAATATAGACCTAAAATCGCTTTTCGAGCAGCAAACAACTCTGCTTGCGAAATTTGCTCAAGCACTGGGGCTTCATCATTAAGTGCTTCACCACGAGTTAGGCGTAAAATATCAAGCTCGTGCTCTGCACCCGGATAATTAATACTTAAATGTAATAAAAAACGGTCTAATTGCGCTTCTGGCAGTGGGTAGGTCCCTTCTTGCTCTAGCGGGTTTTGCGTTGCCATAACTAAAAACAGGTCACTAAGTGGATACGTATTTTTGCCCACAGTAACTTGGCGCTCGGCCATTGCTTCTAATAAAGCTGACTGTACTTTTGCTGGTGCTCGGTTTATTTCATCCGCTAAAATGAGGTTATGAAATAAAGGGCCTTTTTCAAACACAAACTCACTGGTTTGTTGACGATAAATATCAGTGCCGGTTACATCGGCAGGTAATAAGTCTGGGGTAAACTGAACACGCTGAAACGAGCCTTCAATACCTTTTGCTAAAGCATTAACCGCTCGCGTTTTTGCAAGCCCCGGAGGGCCTTCAACAAGTAAATGACCATCGGCTAATATAGCAATTAAGAGTGCTTGAGTGAGCGCTGGCTGGCCAATAATTTGGGTGTCTAAATACGTTTTTAAGTTTGAAAATGCGTTAGCTGCCATAATAAGTGGACTGTCCTCGTCAGCTTAAATAATACCTAAAGTGGTTAGGTAACAAATACTGAGCTAGTTATAAGGTTTATAAGTGGATAACTCAAGAGTTAGACTGATTTTTTGAAAATAGTTCGTTATTTTTTAACGCTTTTTAGCCTAACACAAAACTTTGTAAAACCTGCTAAAAAAGCCTATTGTATTACCCTTACACAATGTATGTAGTGATTTACAATGGCGCTTTATGATTAATTTACGTTTATCTATTGGCTTTATCACACGGGTTGTTTAGAATCGAGGAAAAAATACAGGTCTGACCTGTCAGCGGGAGAGAATAATAAATGTCTGAGCAAAACATACTTAAAACACCAAAAGGCGACCGTATTGCCATTGTAAGCGGCCTACGTACTCCTTTTGCTAAGCAAGCAACTGCGTTTCACCATGTACCAGCATTGGATATGGGTAAGTTAGTTGTTAATGAAATGCTTGAGCGATTAAATTTCGACAAGTCAGAAATCGATCAACTGGTTTTTGGTCAAGTAGTACAAATGCCTGAAGCGCCAAATATTGCACGTGAAATTGTATTAGGTACAGGTATGCCAGTGGGCGTTGACGCATATTCAGTGTCACGTGCGTGTGCAACGAGCTTTCAAGCAATTGCAAATGTTGCCGAATCAATTATGGCAGGTTCTGTAAGTGTAGGTATTGCTGGTGGTGCTGATTCATCGTCTGTATTGCCAATTGGTGTAAGTAAAAAATTAGCCGGCAGTTTAGTTGATTTAAACAAAGCCCGTACGCTTGGTCAGCGTTTAAAAATATTCTCAAAACTACGTTTAAAAGATTTATTACCAGTACCGCCAGCGGTTGCTGAGTACTCAACGGGTTTATCAATGGGACAAACAGCTGAGCAAATGGCTAAAACCCATAATATTAGCCGTGAAGATCAAGATGCTTTAGCACATCGTTCTCACTCATTAGCAACTCAAGCTTGGGCCGATGGCAAGTTAAAAGATGAAGTAATGACGGCGCACTTACCGCCTTATAAAAGCTTTATTGAAGAAGATAACAATATTCGTAAAAACTCAACGGTTGAAGGCTACGCTAAGCTTAAACCGGTATTTGACCGTCAGCACGGCTCTGTGACTGCCGCTAATGCAACTCCATTAACCGATGGCGCAGCTGCAGTGTTAATGATGAGCGAAAGCAAAGCAAAAGCATTGGGTTACGAAATATTAGGCTACGTACGCAGTTTTGCGTTTTCAGCCATAGGCGTAGAAAAAGACATGCTAATGGGGCCTGCCCACTCAACGCCTATTGCGCTTGATAGAGCAGGTATTACGTTAGCTGATTTAGACCTTATAGAAATGCATGAAGCGTTTGCATCGCAAACCTTAGCGAATATGAAAATGTTTGCTTCAGATAAATTTGCACAAGAGCACTTAGGGCGTAACAAAGCCATAGGTGAAATTAACATGGATAAGTTTAACGTTAACGGCGGTTCACTCGCTTATGGTCACCCATTTGCGGCAACCGGCGCGCGTTTAATTACACAAAGCTTATACGAGCTTAAGCGTCGTGGCGGTGGTTTAGCGTTAACGACTGCCTGTGCTGCGGGTGGTTTAGGTGCAGCCTTTGTATTGGAGAGTGCGTAATGACAGATTCAGTATTTAATTTAACGGTTGATGATAACAAAATAGCCGTGGTAACCATTGATGTGCCGGGTGAAAAAATGAATACCCTGCGTGACAGCTTTGCTGATGATTTAAAAGCATTATTAGCACAAGCTAAAGAGCATGCAGTGAAAGGTATGGTATTTATTAGTGGCAAAAGTGATAACTTCATTGCCGGTGCCGATGTAAAAATGCTAGACAGCGTTGAAAAACGCGAAGATGCATTAGCTATCAGCGAATTATGCCATCAAGCATTTTTTGATATGAAAAAACTACCGTATACCACGGTTAGTGCTATTCACGGCGCTGCTTTAGGTGGTGGTTTAGAGTTTGCTTTAGCCTGTGATTATCGCGTTGGTACAGATAGCGATTTAACTAAAATTGGTTTACCAGAAGTACAACTAGGTTTATTGCCTGGCGGTGGTGGTACACAACGCTTAACTAAAATCGTGGGTATTCAAAAAGCCCTTGAGTGGATGCTAACTGGTAAGCAAATTCGTCCAAAACAAGCTAAAAAAGCCGGTGTATTGGATGATTGTGTTCCACAAAGCGTACTGCTAAAAGTGGCCAAAGAGTTTGCTGCGAAGAAAAAGCCACAAGCTAAAGAGCCTAAACTTGATAAGATCAGTAAGCTATTAGAATCAAACCCGTTTGGTCGTAACTTTATCTTTAAAAAAGCTAAAGAAAACGTACTTAAAAAAACAGGTGGTCACTACCCAGCGCCGCTTGCGATTATTAAAGCGGTTCGTGCAAGCGTAGAGCTTGATGAAATGAAAGCGTATAAAACCGAAGCCGAAGGCTTTGCTACGTTAGTAATGAGTGATGAGTCTAAAGCACTTCGCGGTATTTTCTTTGCAACCACTGAAATGAAAAAAGAATGGCGCAATGATGACGCTCCTGCGATTAGTAAAACTGCTGTGTTAGGTGGCGGATTAATGGGCGCCGGTATTGCCCATGTAAGTGCGGTTAAGGCTAAATTGCCGGTACGTATTAAAGATGTGGCAGAGCAGGGCATAAGTAATGCCATGAACTACACATACAAAATCTTAGATAAACGCCTTAAGCGCCGCATTATGTCAAAAGCCGATATGCAGTTAACCATGAACCGCATTACTGGCACCACGGATTACAGCGGCTTTAAATACATAGATTTAGTGATAGAAGCGGTATTTGAAGATTTAGAGCTTAAGCAAGGTATGGTTGCTGATGTTGAGCAGCAATGCCAAGCGAATACTATTTTTGCAAGTAATACTTCGTCATTACCTATTTCTCAAATTGCAGCAAAAGCAGAACGCCCTGAAAATGTAATTGGTTTACATTATTTCTCGCCAGTAGAGAAAATGCCACTGGTAGAGATCATTCCTCACGAAGGCACGTCACAAGAAACCATTGCTCGTGTAGTTAACTTTGCACGTAAGCAAGGTAAAACGCCAATTGTAGTAAAAGATATGGCTGGTTTTTATGTAAACCGTATTTTAGCGCCATACCTTAATGAAGCGGCTAACTTAATGCTTGCTGGTGAGCCGATTGAAAAAATAGACGCGGCCTTAGTCGAATTTGGTTTTCCTGTTGGACCGTTGGCACTGCTGGACGAAGTGGGTATTGATATTGGATCTAAAATTGCGCCAATTCTTGAAAAAGAACTCGGTGAGCGTTTTAAAGGTCCCGATGCTTTCTCACGTATGATTGATTCAAAACGTCTTGGTCGTAAAACAGGGCGCGGTTTTTATGAATACGATAAGAAAGGCAAGAAGGTTGATGAATCAGTATACGAACTACTGGGTGTTACCCCTGCACCACGGTTAAATAAAAACGAGATTGCAAAGCGCTGTGTTTCACAAATGCTTAACGAAGCGGCTCGTTGTTTAGATGATGGCATTATCGCAAGTCCACGAGATGGTGATATTGGTGCTATTTTTGGTATTGGTTTCCCACCGTTCTTAGGTGGCCCGTTTAGCTACATGGACAAATTAGGTGCGAGTAAGATAAGCTCTGATATGTCTACACTGGCTAACAGCAATGCCATTTTTGCACCCTGCGAGACTTTGCTTGAAATGGCTGATAAAGGCGATAAGTTTTATAGTAAAGCAGAACAACAAGACTAATTATTTAATTTTAAAGTAAAAAAGCCGCATTAGCGGCTTTTTTATGTCTGCTGTAAGTGTTATAGCAAATCGGCAATAGCCTGTTTGTCTTTATCTGGCATGTTGTCGACCACCAAATTAAATGAATTATCAATCATTCGCTCAATTTCACCTTGTGGCACTGAGCCATCTAAAATCACGGTATTCCAAAGGCGTTTATTCATGTGATAGCCTGGAATCACTGAAGGGAAAATATCACGTAATGACTGCGCTTCATCAGGATCGCACTTTAAGTTTAGCCACCAGATCGGTTCGCCATTTTCATCGGTTTCACCCTCATTGCTTAGTGCAAGGGTGGCGAACATCTTATGGTTTACTTTATATACATCAACATCTTTAGCAAAAGGTTGCGTTAGTTTAACTAACGGTTTGTTCATTAAATACGTATGTACAGTTTGTTGGTTCATGAGCCATTCCTTGAGGTCATAATCGATAACTTAACCATAGCAGCTTTTTGCTACTAGATAACACGTGTTTCGGTCTAAATTACAGATTTCTAAGTTAATACGATTGCAAGAGGGTAATGGTATCACTTTATTGTTGAACAATATCCGTTTCGTGGTATGTTTCTCGCAATCAAAAAAACAATAGGAATTCACCCATGCCAAAGGCAAGTGATGTTAAAAAAGGGACGGCTATTGATTTTAATGGCCGTGTATTAGTAGTAAAAGATATCGTACGCTCAGTACCACAAGGTCGTGCTGGTGGTAGTTTATACCGTATGCGTTTATACGATGTAGTAACGGGTAGTAAAGTTGACGAAACATTTAAAGACAGCGATATGCTTAACCTTGCTGATTTAACCCGTCGTGAAGCGATGCTGTCGTACATTGATGGCGATGAGTATGTCTTTATGGATAATGAAGATTACACGCCTTACAACTTGGCTAAAGACGCCATAGCGGAAGAAATTCCGTTTGTTAATGAAGAAACCCAAGGTGTGCATGTTATTGTGATTGATGGCGCGCCGGTAGGGCTTGATCTTCCTTCAAGTGTTGAACTTGTTGTTGAAGAAACTGACCCTTCAATTAAGGGGGCTTCCGCTAGTGCTCGATCAAAGCCTGCACGCTTATCAACGGGCTTAACGATTCAAGTGCCAGAGCATATTTCAACCGGTGATCGCATCCGTATAAATACCGCTGAGCACAAGTTTATGGGTCGTGCTGACAAGTAAGCTGTAATGAGAATTGAGAGCCGAGCATGTTAGTTGCTCGGCTTTTTTGTGTCTGAGTAACGGGCAAAGAATGTGTTGCTTTAATTTTCGCCAGTTTGACGCTATTATACGCGCCTTAATTTTTAAGCAGTTTGGTGGCTACGGTGTTATTTATTTTACTCAGTGGTGTGTTTATCATACTTATGTATATTGAAACCATTAAAAAGGGTATGCCCGTTAAGCGCTGGCTATTTTTGGGGGGACTGCTGGGGCCTGCGGCTTGGTGTTTATTTAATCTGCATTATCGACGTGCCTTGATACGTAATATCGGCGTAAAAACGTGCTTATGGCGTGCTTAACTCGTCGCTCTAATTAAACTTAGTTTTGATTGGCTCTGTTGTTGTTTTAAAAACGCAGTAAATTCATCTTTTGACAGTGGCTTAGAGTAGTAATAACCCTGCAGTGTTTCACAGTTTAGTTCTTCAAGTATGCTTATTTGCGATGCTTGCTCTACACCTTCTGCAACTACGTGCAAATCAAGGTTATGTGCAATTGTGACGATAGAGTCCACCATATTGCGGCCACGTTCTGTTTTCATATCATCAATAAAGGCTTTATCTACCTTAAGTGTATTCAGTGGAAACTGCTTTAAATACGCCAGCGATGAATACCCAGTACCAAAGTCATCCATGGCTAAATGAATGCCACGGGCACTTAAAGAGCGCATAATAGCAATCGCTTCTTGTGGGTCGTCCATTACCGTACCTTCGGTGATCTCAAGCTCTAAAAAGTAAGAGGGCAGTTCATTTTTTTGTAAAATCACATCAATGCGAGAGGTTAAATCGGGTAGGCTAAATTGTTTGGCCGATAAATTTACCGCTACACGAGCGTTAAATAATCCAGCGTCTAGCCATTGCTTTACATCACGACAAGCTTTGTTTAAAACCACTTCACCAATTTCAATAATTTGCCCTGTTTCTTCGGCGATTGGAATAAATACACCGGGGCTAATAATGCCTTTTTTAGGGGTAATAAAGCGCACCAACGCTTCCATTCCGGCAAGCTTACCAGTACGAATATTCATTTTAGGTTGGTAATACACCTCAAAGTGATCTTCTTTTAAACCAAAGCGCATTAGGTTTTCTATTTGCAGTCGTTTTACTGCTTGGCGATTCATGGTGTCATTAAAGAACAGGTAGCTATTGCCTTTCTTTTTCGCATGATACATGGCGGTATCGGCGTTCTTTAATAGTATTTCGGGGGTATTACCATCTTCTGGAAACAGTACAATTCCTACACTTGAGGTGATAGCAAGTTCATGACCTGCCATTTTAAATGGTGTGGCTATTGCCGCTAAAAATTGTTTAGCCATGCGGGTAATAGTGTGAATATCGTTGGTGTTAGACATAACAAGCGCAAACTCATCACCACCAAGGCGATAAAATACATCATTTTCACGGGTGAGCTTATTTAAACGCATAGCAAGTTTTGCTAGCAAGCTATCACCTAACTGATGACCCAATGAGTCATTTATCTTTTTAAAGTTATCTAAATCAAATACTAACAAGGCATGGTGAGAATGCTGCTTGGCTAGTTTTTGTAAGTCAGAAAAAAACAAATTACGGTTAGGTAAGCTGGTGGTGCGATCTCGATTAGATAAATTATTGAGCTCAGACTCGGTTTTTTTACGCTCTGTTAAGTCAGAATATACTACGACATAATTGGTAATTTGATTTTGCGCGTTTTTAATTTCATCTATCGAGATTTCAAATGGTAGTAAAGCATGATCGCTATTGCGCAGCTTTACTTCTTCTTGAATATGCTCGTGCTTTCGAACGGTGTCTTTTATGGTTTCTATGTAGCTTTTGTCATAACCGGCTAAATGAAATTCTTTTTTAAGGTATTGCTCACGTACACCGCCAAACAAAGTTAAAAAGCTGGGATTAATATCAACAAGCTTAAAGTCTTTATCATATATAGCCAGTGCATCAGTGAGTGACTCAACGCATTTTGCAAATAGGTTCAGTCGTTCTTCGGTTGATTTTAACTGCGAAATATCTCTTACCGTGCCAGTCATTCGCAGTGGGCTAAGGTTCGCGTCTTTTTCAATTATTTTGCCACGGTCGAGTACCCAATGCCATTTACCAAAACTATCTTTAATACGATAAGTAGCTTCGAAAAAAGTACTCTCTTCAGCAAAGTGTTTTTTTAATAGGTAGTCTACATGAGTTAAATCACGAGGGTGTATTAGGCTTTTATTCGGTGGAAATTCTACTAGATTGCTACTATTCATTACGTACTTGTCGTTAATACGAATAACTTTTCCGGTTTTTATATTCCAGTCCCATAGCGTGTCACCACTGCCTTCTACGGTACTTTTTAAACGTTTTTCAGACAGCTGTAATTGAGAGTGTGAGCGTTTTAGTGAGTGAATAACCGTTAACAAATAAATTAACAGTAATGACATTATTGCGCACACGCTAACGACTAGCGCATTTAAGTTCAAGCTAAACGATGACTCGAATGCACTAGCAGAGTAGGCTGTGGCCAAAGCGGCCAACAATAGAATGTATTTTATTATTTTTATTTTGTTCATTGTCTTACTTCTTATTTACAAAAGACAATCTAAATCAAGCGCGAGCAAGAGTCAAAGAGAATGCGAATAAAGTGGTAGATTCTCCGATTGATTCGCAGTTTTGGCGCTTAAAAGCTCATATCTTGGGCGATCTACATTGAAAATTTCAGCTGCATAGATTTTTAAATCTTCAAGCGTTAACGCGTTTAAAGAATCCAGCAGGCGTTGCTGCATATGAAACTGATGATCGCCATTGCCAATAGCAAGCCATAAACGTTGTGAACGTAAACGCAAGTTTTTGTCTTTTTCGGCAATATGCGTTGTTAACCCATGTTTTTGTTGCTGCCAGACTTGCTCTGTTAGTTCATCAATGGTTGATAAATACTGACTGATAAACACGTTATGCCTGTGCAGTAACGTGCTAGGTTCAAATTTAGGTGACTGAATATAAAAAGCAATTCCGGCACGGGTATTAAAGGGCGCATAACCGGCACCAACTAAATAGCCCAGTTGTTGTGTGGTTCTTAGCTCATTGAAGTAATCTTGATTAATTAAATGATTAAGCGCCATCATTTTTACTTTTTCATCAACATCATCGCTTAATGCTTGGTAGTAAATCACCATAGCATTATCGCTACAAGCGAGTTCTAATTCGTAACGAGTCACTTTGGTAATTTCAAAAAGTGGGCGCTTTAAATCTTCTATGACCGCTGACTTTTTAAGGTGCAGTGCCACCTTTTTCTGAAACTCAAGCGCCTCATTTTGCTGCCAATTGCCATGTAAAAAAGATTCAACATGAAGCGCATTAAAAAACGCCTGTCTAAACTCATTAAACTGATGAAAACAGGTATCTTTAAGTGCATTTGCTAACTCGTCAGGCTGTGGGTTCCACGGCATTATCTTAGCGCCTAATATACTAAAGAGCTCACTAACTGGTTTGTTTTGGTTGCTATTGCGCCAATGCCTTACTAGTTGCTTTTTATATTCAGCAAAGCGTTTAGCACAAATTTTTACGTTAAATAGTGCATCAATTAGTTGATCAACCAGCTCAAGTTGGCTTGAAGATAGCCCCGCAGTATGTAAAGTTAAGCCGCCTTGGTGAGAGGTCAAGTGATAACTTAAGCCCGCGAGCTCCGCTGGATAAAATTGCTCGCCAACACTATCCATAAACAAATCAGAAAACAATCGAGTTAATGCCATATGTTTTACATCTTTAACTGCAAAGTCAGAGTCCATGGCTAAATAAAAATGCCCTTTGGCCACTCTGAAGGTGGCATCTTGTTTAAACCAAAAGTCAAAGCCAGCTTCTTTTACCAGCAACGTTGGATGAGCTTGCTGCGACTCTATTGGATATAAAACAACATCTTTAGCTAAATAAGGATTTGCGGTAGGTAATAACATTTCACCTTGTGGCTGACTAATTTGTGCCAGCGCTTCGAGCCAATGTAGTGACAGTTTTTCAATTTTATACGGTGTGTTATACCAAGCAGCTGTATGTTCAGGCTCTACACCCGGATGAATCAGCACTAAACGCATATTGTGAGGGGTTAACCATTGCATCGCCATTTCATGGGTGGTGGCTTTAAAGCCTTCCATTAAATAGTCGCCCTGTAAGTAATTAACTTCATCGTAATGTTGCATGTTAATACTTAAATTACTGACCCAGTCAATCAGTCGAGATTTTTCTTGGTTATCAAATGCGATTTGCAGCAGCTTTTGTTTATCTTGATACAGGCGAGGCAATTTGCTGATGTTGTTATTTATTAAGCAAATGTATTCAAATACCATTTCAATAATGTCTTCGTAGTATTCAATGCCTTCATCGGTCAGCGCCATACTAATATTAAAATCTTTAAAGTTACTACCGTTGATGCCACCTCCGGCAGACAGAGCATTGATCCAACCTTGTTCTTTAAGTACCGAATATAGCGAGCCTTGCCCTTCATATCCTAGTAAATGGGCAATAAAACTAACTGTTTTATGACGGTAAAAATCGTCTATGTTTGGCATGGCAAAGCTAATAATTAGCTTTTGTACGTGTTTGTGTGGCTCTATATGAAGCAACTTACCTAAATCTTGGCTGCGATAAAGCGGCGCTTCTATAGGTGGCTTTAACTTACCTTTTTTGCCTTTAATTTGGCAAAAATACTGAGTTGCCCATGCCTCAAGTGTATCTAATGATTCATTGGCACAAATCACTAAAGTCATCCATTGAGCTTGGTAATGCTGATTAAAAAAGTCACGTAATTCATCACTAATACAGCGTTTTCTATCAGCTAATGTTTGTAAGTTGCCTACGGAGAACTTAGCAAATGGGTGTGCAGGGTTGACCGTTTCTTTATGCACTTGATAGATACGTCGGCCATCATCTTTAATCTTTAATTTAAACTCAGCTTCAATAGCATTTCGTTCTTTTTCGGTTTCTGCGGGGTTTAATGTGGGCGCTATAAAAAAACGGCTAAATTGCGCTAACGCCGATTCAATATGATTGTTATTAATATCAAAAAAGTAGCAAGTATGCTCCGTGCCAGTCCAAGCATTGGTGTTACCACCAGATTGAGAGACAAAATTATTAAAGCTGCCTGATTCAGGATACAGATCGGTGCCTAAAAACAGCATGTGCTCTAAAAAGTGCGCTAAGCCTTGCCTATCAAGAGGATCGTCAAAGTGGCCGGCGTTTACAGCCATGGAGGCTGCCGCTTTTACTGAGTCCTGATCGTGCACTAAAAGCACTTTTAGACCATTGTCCAGTGTTAGTGTGCGGTAAGCTCTGTTATCATTAGTGCTGATTTTCAAATGATGCTCCTGAAACTAAACGTATAATTGTTAACAACAGATGATAACTTCAGGAATGCGACGCTATTTACCTGAACATCATGAAAGAACTATTTTAAGAAAATAAATAGGTTTGAGTTATTAATATAGCGGAAATTCGAGCAAATTGGCTACTGTTTTATATTCTTTAATTGGTTGATTTTTTATGAAAACAATCTTGATAATGCGTCATGGTGAAGCAATACCTATGCAGGCTGATGATGTCAGTAGAAATTTGACTTCTGTGGGTCAGCAACAAGCTGAAAAGATGGGTTTATGGTTGCAAAAAATGCACGCTCCCAGTGGCTTGTTAGTTAGTCCCTATGTTAGAGCGCAGCAAACGGCCGAGGCTGTTAAAAAAAGTAATCACTTTTTATTTGAAGAAACCTGTCACGATTTTATTCCTGATGGGAACCCCCAGGTTGCCGCAGATTATTTAGAAACGCTAATTGCGCTTCACCCCGAATGCGATACCTGGCTTGTAGTTGCCCATATGCCCATAGTGAGCTATTTGGTTGACCAACTGTGCCCGGGTAATATGCCAATTTTTAATACTGGTGCTGTTGCCCAAATTAGTTACAATGAAGTGAGCCATAAAAGTGATTACATCACTATAGATGCGCCAGCTAATGTAACCGTATAAACTACGAATCTCCCCAGCTTAAAGCCTGACAATAAAACGTGGTTAGGCATATATCTAAAGTAAAATGGTTAACCATACACTAAAACTCAGCACACTTAATACTGTAGATAAAACCACTGCACTGGCTAGGGTATCTTGATGTTGCTTAATTTGGCATGCAATTAAATAGGCATTAACGCCTAATGGCGATGCACTTAATAGTACCAGTACTTTTAACAGTGACTCATTAAGTGCAAATACGTGTGTGCCTAGCAATAACACCAAGGCAGGTAATATGACTAATTTTAATAGGCTGGCAATAGCTGCTGCTTGCCAGTTATCGCTAACTTTATAAAAGGCTAAGTTGGCGCCCAAAACAAATAACGCACAGGCAATTGCAGGTTTAGCTAAAAGTGCTAAGCCATTAGTTAAATCAGCAAATAAAGTAACCCCTGCCAAATTAACCAATAAACCAGTGCTAATACTTAACACCACTGGATTGAGTAGCATATTCTTGGCAAATGCTGACCAGGAAAACACATGACTGGCGCTGTTTGCACTAATTAAAAAAGTAAGGGTGAACAATAACGCGCTATGAAAGGTAATGATCATAAAAATAATGCCCATCATTTGCTCGCCTAATGCGGCAATAATAATCGGCAAGCCCACTAATACAGTGTTTGAATAACTACTGCCAAGGGCAAACACACTGTGACGCTCGTATTGAGGGTGTTTAGAGAGAATATAGCGGTCAATAACCAGGGCAAGAAAGTAAATTAAAATAACGGGAATGTAAAAACTTAAAAAACCATTTAAGCTGACACTGGTTTGTAAGTCTGCTTTGGCCATATTTAAAAATAAAAAGCTCGGCACACTAATATAAAAAGTAAACTTGCTTAACCCCGCTATGTGGATGCGCTCTAAAAAGCCACTGCGACTAGCAATATAGCCACATAGCACAATAAAAATCAGCGGGAATATAATCGAAAATATATGCACTAAAGGGCTCTTATTGATTAGCGTCTAAACTCATCACTTTGCGGTAAGTTAATTAATATGAGTACTGC
The DNA here is from genome assembly GCF_000239875.1 of Pseudoalteromonas sp. BSi20311. Taxonomy (NCBI): domain Bacteria; kingdom Pseudomonadati; phylum Pseudomonadota; class Gammaproteobacteria; order Alteromonadales; family Pseudoalteromonadaceae; genus Pseudoalteromonas; species Pseudoalteromonas sp. BSi20311. The sequence continues at coordinate 67,998 of NZ_BADU01000153.1, forward strand.
ACCTTTACCGCCATATTCAAGTGGTGCTTGATGCATAGCAATAACGTCGGGGTGCTGCACTAAATATTGCGGCACTTTATGCCTGAGGATATGGCCGCCAATTCCGTGTACAACACAGGCGCAGTAGTAATGCTTTTTTTTACACTCATGAATAAGCCCTGCGAGTTCATCTTTGGCTACTTCTTTATTTAAGCCATGCAGATCGAGGGTTAAATCAGGTATAAAATCCCCTCGGCGTAGTTGTTTCGCTAAAAAACGATCCTGACCCTGTTGCACATAATTAACAGTACCGTTAGTGTCTATATCGGGCACATATTCATCAGAAAAGAAAAATTCTGATTGTTGTTGCTTTTTTTGCTGGGCAAATTGCTTCGCTTGTGACACTTTAGGTTTATTACTAAAACGGTGAGTGTCTTGTTTGAACACGCGCGCACCGCTGATACTTTGACGAAACAAGTCAATGTCATCAGGGCTAATTAGATTGTTTGAGTGTGGATCTTTTTTCATAGCGGCAGTCTAAACAAAAAAGTGGTAAAAATCGAGTAAAAAGGTGTGATACCCAAGCAGCTTTGAGGTGCATAGTACGGCGCCAATAAGGTTAGTTTAAAAGCGATTTATACTGCGTTATTGATTTGAACAACAGAGTGACTATTACACTTGCAATCAATGCCTTGTTTAAATTACTTTTAATTCTAACTGTCACTCGCACCTAGAGGTGGCTTGGGTATACAATAGGGCAATCATGGGGCCCATAGTGTGCCCCGATTGAGTTAATTTTTTGAAAGTAGCAGGCAGATAATACTGATGAGTGAATTACTAATAGAAGAAGCAACCCTGGATGAAGCTGTTGCAGAACTTTCAACCTTACACGATTGGCTTCGTTGGACGACAAGTCAATTTGCAAGTAGCGGTATTTTCTTTGGTCATGGCACCGATAACGCATGGGATGAAGCGGTAAGTTTGTTATTACCAGCACTTAGCTTGCCAATTGATGCACCTAAAGAGCTGATGCATGCCCGTTTAACCAGCACTGAAAAAAACCGTTTAGCAGGCTTAATTGCCGAGCGGATTAACGATTTTACCCCAGTTCCATACCTGACCAATATTGCATGGTTTGCCAATATGCCATTTTATGTGGACGAACGTGTATTAATTCCTCGCTCGCCTTTTGCTGAGCTTATTAATAATCGTTTTACACCTTGGCTAGAGCAGCCAGAGTCAGTAGGGCGTATTTTAGATTTATGTACGGGATCGGGTTGTATTGCGATTGCATTGGCACAAGCATTCGAAAATGCGCAAGTAGATGCGGTTGATATATCCTATGAAGCGCTTGAAGTGGCTGATATCAATATCACTGACTATCAACTAAGTGACCGTGTATTACCGATCCAGTCTGACGTATTCAGTGGTGTGTCTGGGCAAAAATACGACTTAATCGTAGCAAACCCACCGTATGTTGATGCTGAAGATATGGCTGATCTACCACGTGAGTTCCACCACGAGCCAGAACTTGGGTTAGCATCGGGTCACGATGGCCTTGATGTAACACGTACTATTTTAGATCAAGCTAGTGAGCATCTAACAGATAACGGTTTGTTATTTGTCGAAGTAGGTAACTCTATGGTACATATGGATGCACTGTATCCAGGCGCACCATTTGAATGGATTGAGTTTGAACAAGGCGGATTAGGTGTGTTTGTTATTAGCAAGCAACAACTAGATGCCTACTTTGCACAGTAATAATTAATACTAGCCATTCATCCCAAATGGCTGGGCAAAACAATAGCCGAGTTAATTCTCGGCTATAAGTCATTAGGAATGAGGAAAGTTAATGGCAGGTAATAGCATAGGGCAGTTATTTAAAGTGTCCACCTTTGGCGAAAGCCACGGCGTTGCATTAGGCGGCGTAGTGGATGGCACGCCCGCAGGCCTTGAGATAACAGAGGCCGACATACAACACGATTTAGATCGTCGAAAGCCTGGACAAAGTCGCTATACCACGCAGCGCCGTGAGAGCGATCAAATTAAAATTTTAGCGGGCGTTTTTGAAGGTAAAACCACCGGTACCAGTATTGGTTTATTAATTGAAAATACTGATCAACGCTCACAAGATTATGGCAAAATTAAAGACGTATTTCGTCCAGGTCACGGTGACTATACCTACTGGCACAAGTACGGCCTACGCGATTACCGTGGTGGTGGCCGCTCATCTGCGCGTGAAACCGCTATTCGGGTTGCGGCAGGCGCCATTGCTAAAAAGTATTTAAAGCAGTTTCATGGTATTGAAGTTAAAGCATGCTTGAGTCAATTAGGGCCAATAAAAGCCGAAAACTACGATTGGGACGAAGTGGAAAACAATTTATTTTTCTTCCCAGATACAAGTAAGCTTGAAGCACTTGATGAATATATGCGCGAGCTAAAAAAGCAAGGCGACTCAGTGGGTGCCAAAGTAAAAGTAGTGGCTAAAAATGTACCAGTTGGCTTAGGTGAGCCAGTATTTGATAGGCTAGATGCCGAACTTGCACATTCATTAATGAGTATTAATGCTGTTAAAGGCGTTGAAATTGGCGATGGCTTTGATGTAGTCGAGCAAAAAGGCTCAGAGCACCGCGACGAGTTAACCCCTGATGGGTTTACCTCAAATCATGCCGGTGGCGTGCTTGCAGGAATTTCAACGGGGCAAGATATAATCGCATCAATTGCGCTTAAACCGACATCGAGTATTACTATTCCCGGTAATAGTATTAACACCGAAAATGAAGCGGTTGAAATGATCACCAAAGGTCGTCATGATCCTTGTGTAGGCATTCGTGCTATTCCGATTGCTGAGGCAATGATGGCTATTACTTTAATGGATCATTTACTTCGTCAACGCGGTCAAAACCCACATGTAAACCACGAACATGGGCCAATTAAAGGCGCTATTTAAGCGCCTTACGTTTAAAACTATACTAAACGGGCAATAGTGCGTTTAGTATATACAGGCTATACATCTTTATTGCCGCTCAATAATTTAAATGTGCTCAGCGCACCTAAAAATAAGAGAGCTGTTAGTATGCAAAAAAACAATCAAGCTTCCATCTCACAAACTGAATATAAAGCCACCATAAAACGACTCGAAGAGTTTAGCCGCTTTACTGATAGCAGTATTGGTATTCCGTTTACTAAATTAAAATTTGGTGTAGAGTCGCTGATTGGGCTGTTACCTGTGATAGGTGATTTAGCAGGGCTTATTTTGTCTGGCTATGTACTAATTGAAGCGCAGCGCTTAGGTGTTAGCAAGCGAGTAAAAAGCCGTATTATTATAAATATGTTGATTGATTTTGTTGGCGGGCTCATTCCATTTTTTGGAGATATTTTTGATGCCATGTTTAAAGCAAATACGCGTAACACCCGCATACTTAAAAAACATTTAACAGATAAGCTAACCACAAACCCATAAACCCATAAACCATTTAAGTTAATAAAGTGTGTAATTAGCCCTGTTATTAACTATTTATTTGGCATCAAAAAAGTACTTAGCGAGTATTTCTTTTTGTTGACCAAACTGATCAGACACTCCAATTCCAATCCCAATTATTTCACCTTGTGCCTGCGGCGGCTCAGCGTGCAGCGCTTTTTGTACTAACGCTAATGCAGGATTTTTCTCATTTGCAAGTAGGGTTAAATGCGGCTGAAAATTTTGAAATACATTAGGGCTGCCATAACGTTCAAAAGCCACAAGTTTATTAGGGTAATGCTTTACCCAACTAGGCACTGGTGCTTGATGATCGCGAAGCGGCTCAAGCTTAAGGGTAACCTCATCTGCCAATCGTTGTAATTGATATGATTTTTCTAAATTTATAAATGCCCAATTACTTGGTGACACACTAAATCCATTGGCTTTTATCTCAAACGACTGATGTTCTTTGGCAATACGCTCTACCATTTGCTTAATTTCGTTTTGTGCTTCAAGTGGGTAATCCGTTAAATACAAGGTGGCGTGCACGGGTAACCCTTGTTGGTAAAACGTAGTAATTTGGTGCGTAGCTAATTTATCGCTGGTGTTAGCGACTAGCTCAACAATAGGCTTAGAAGGAATAGCAAATACGTTAATACTTATGCTTTTTGCATAACTGCTGGCAGAAGTAGCCAAGAGTGTTAAAAAAGTAAAAGAGATAAATAGCCACGAAAAAGAGCTGTGTTGTTTAACCATAAGAGTGAGTCAATTTAGGTTTTTGGTTGGCATATGGTAAGCGCAATTAAGTGATCAGTAAATAAGTGCATAAAGTTTTATATTTTTGATTTTGTGACTAATATTACTTTAGCTCCATACGGATTATGAATATTGTTTTTAGCAGTATTCAACTCTCTGTATTTATTGCTCTTAAAAGTGCTTCAAGGAAAGTTCAATGATATTTAAAGCGTTAAATAAGTTAAAAAGAACAGTGCGCTTTTCTATTCGTTTAACGGTTGTGGCGGTATTTGTATTGGCAACGTCTATTACCGCCATTATAGCCACTAGTTTACAGTATTACTTCAGCGAAAAAATGGCACTAGAGTCTAACCTGCTGCATTTCAATATGACCACGCAATCTGTTGCTGATTACCTATCACGCATCAATGAAAAATCTGAAAATACTTTAAATATGATGGTTAAAAATACTTCACTAGTAGGTAATAACTTTTCAGACAAAACAGAGCTGCGTAATGTATTGAGCGAAATAATGGAATTAAACCCTTTGTTTTACGCATTTTCTATGGGCTATAGCAACGGAGACTTTTATGAAATTATCAATCTTGAGAGTGGTAAAATAGTCAGAGAGCGTTTAAATACGGTTGATAATGACCGGTGGGTTGTGATCCATATTAAAACCGAAAAAGGGCAAAGGGTAGAACACAGGTACTACTTTGATGCTGATTTTAACTTAAGAAAACAAACCAATAAACCGACGTTTTTTGATCCTCGAGAGCAAACGTGGTTTAAACAAGCAAATTCAGAGCAGGTGAATAAAACTAAACCTTACTTATTCTCGCATTTACAAACTTCAGGCCAAACCTACTCGATTAAAACCAAAGGCAAAGACCATGTGTTAGCTCTTGGAGTTATGGTCGATAATATTTCTAATTATTTATTAACACAACAGCAGCAGTTGGGCATGCATAGTTCTGCGCGGTTATTTATATATAATCGAGAAGGAGAGATTGTTGCTTCAAATCAGAAAGATAAGGTTGATAAAAACAAAAGCTTGAAACAATTAACGCTAAGCGAGCAACAGCAAAAAGTAATTGCACAATACCCGACTATTACAGTATCAAACGAAACAAATTGGGCCCCTATGGACTTTAGTGTTAGTGGTACGCCCAATGGCTACAGTATTGAATATATCAATGCGATTGTGCAGCTACTGGGTATTAAGATAAATTATGTTAATGGACTTAGTTGGCAAGAATTACTTAATTTATTTAAAAATAATCAGATAGATGTACTTCATCCTGTAGTTAATACCACAACGAATAATACCTTAGGTATGCTTAGTACACCCATGGTAAATTTGCCTTTGAGTATCGTTAATCAACAAAACAACCCACCAATCACCCACATACAGCAACTTGCTGGTAAGTCAGTTGCAGTGGGTGAGGGCTGGTCAATTGTAAAAACATTGCAAGCGCAATTTCCAGAAATTAACTTAGTAGAGGTTCCCAATACAAAAACGTTGTTAACGCATGTAGCCAATGGTGATACCTATGCGGGAATAGACAGCAAGGCGGTATTACAATATATCCAACAACAATTTTTTATTGAGGGGATCCAGTACAATCCGCTTGATGAAGACAGTGCCGCGCTTTTTTCAAATGACTATCACTTATTATTTCATAACCAAGACGCTCAATTAAAAGCCTTGTTTGACTATGCAGCCACGCAACTGCCTATGCAATTTAAACAACAACTTAGTGATAAATGGCTTAATACTAATCCAGAGAAAAAATCAAAAGTTGTGGGCACTGTTCCTGATGAGCAATTAATCACTTTATTGGATGATGATAGTAACTTCTCTAAGCTACAGTTAGTGAACATTGATGGTAAAGAACAGTATGTTTTTATTAAGCCACTATCTGATTATTTAGCGCTAGCTAGTACGGGCTATTTAGCCATTATGGTTTCTAAAGAAGATGTATTGAGCTCCACAAGAGAAAAAATAAAGCTTTCAATAATAATTACGGTTGCCTGCTTAATTATGATGTTACCAGTGTCGTGGTTTTTTGCATCCCCCATTGTCGGTCCTATTAAAACGCTGGTGGGTGAAAACAATAAAATTAAAAATCGTCAGTTTAAGCAAGTCTCAACCTTAAAAAGTCATATTAAAGAAATTAATACTTTAGCCAGCTCTATGGTCGAAATGAGCAAGTCGATACAACAACACGAAGAAAGCCAAAAAGCACTCATGGCTTCGTTTGTTGAGCTTATAGCTCAAGCAATTGATGATAAGTCTCCCTACACTGCGGGACACTGCGAACGTGTTCCTGAGCTCGGTATTAAGCTTGCTAAAGCCGCTTCAGAATCAGAGTTACCTGCCTTTCAAACGTTTAAATTTAAAAGTGATGAGGAGATTGAAGAGTTTAGCTTAGCTGCTTGGTTACATGATTGCGGTAAAATAACTACTCCAGAGCACATTGTCGATAAAGGCACTAAGTTGGAAGTGATTTATAATCGTATTCATGAAGTAAGAACACGGTTTGAAGTCCTTTGGCGAGATGCCGAGCTTGATTACTACAAGTCATTGCAACAAACCCCAAAAAATCAGAGTGAGCTAGCTAAGCAGTTGGCGGCTAAACATCAACAGTTGTTGGACGATTTTGCCTTTATTGCACAGTGTAATATTGGCGGCGAAAAAATCACAGCAGCCTCGCTTGAGCGTTTAACCTTGCTAAGCAATGTTACTTGGGTGCGGCACTTTGACGATAAGCTAGGGCTTTCACCTGTCGAAATGTATCGCTATGCACAAACGAGTGACACGCTGCCTGCTACTGAAAAGCTACTCAGCGATAAACCTTGGCACTTAATTCCTCATGATAAGCCGATTGAATATGATGAGCGTTTAGGGATTAAAATTGCCCCATGTAAATATAAATATAACCTAGGGGAGCTTTATAATTTAACAGTTTCAAGAGGCACTCTTACTAAAGAGGATAGGTTTAAAATTAATGAGCACATGATAAGTACGATACGTATGCTCGATACACTGCCGTTCCCTAAAGAACTTGAGCGCGTACCGCGTTATGCCTCTACCCATCACGAAACATTAATCGGCACAGGCTATCCGCGTAAACTCAATGCGGATGACTTATCAATACCAGAACGAGTATTGGTGCTAGCTGATATTTTTGAAGCCCTAACGGCGGCCGACAGGCCCTATAAAAAGGCAAAAACACTCAGCGAGTCGATGAGTATATTAGCCAAAATGGTGGCCGATCATCATGTTGATAAAGCCGTGTTTGAACTGTTTTTAAGTTCAGGTATTTATCTTGATTACGCTAAACGCTACCTCAGTGCTGAACAAATAGATGAGGTAGATATCTCTCAATACTTGTCATAACAACAATGAGCATGACTTAGCGTGTGTAAACTTAAAGAGATTTATGTGAACATCTCTTTAAATCGCTAGCTTTTTACTTTGTGCAGAAAAGTACGTACAATTCGCCTCGTTTTTAGTGCGCTTTATATTAGTTTTATATGGCTATAAAGCATCGGGTTCAAACGAGTATACGAAATATTTATGCATCAAATAGCGGATTTAATTTCTATTTTCGAACACACTTTTTTCCAAAGCTATAATACGCGTTTGGTAAAAGGTGAGCACGAGCCTATCTACATTCCCGCAAATGATACAACGCCTTATCATCAAATTGTATTTGCCCATGGTTTTTACGCCAGTGCGCTGCACGAAATAGCCCATTGGTTAGTGGCAGGTTCTCAGCGCCGCTTAGTTGAAGATTATGGTTATTGGTATTGCCCCGACGGGCGCGATGCTTCACAGCAAGCAGAGTTTGAATCTGTAGAGGTAAAACCCCAAGCAATAGAGTGGGCGCTCAGTGTGGCCGCGGGGTTTGATTTTAACGTATCGGTAGATAATTTAAATGGTGAACAAACCTGTCGATTTGCGTTTCAATCGCGTGTACATGCAAAGTTATTACAGCTGCTGCAAGACGGATTTAACCCACGTACTACAAGGTTACTAAAAGCACTGTGTAAATTTTATAACACAACGTGGCCTTTAAATGCTGCGCAGTTTTCATGGCATTCTCCCGAGGAGCTAAAAGATGCAGTTTAAGTTAGGGCTGATTGTAAACCCGGTTGCAGGATTGGGCGGTAGCGTGGCGTTAAAAGGCAGTGACGGCGAAGACACCGCCGCTAAAGCCATTGCATTAGGCGCTGAGCCTAAATCAAATAGCCGCACTAAAGCTGCACTTGAAGTGCTTGTACCTCATCAGTCAAATATTACTATTTATACTGTTAATGATGAAATGGGGGAGCAAACAGCAAAATCACTCGGCTTTAATACCCAAGTGGTTTATCAAAGTAGCTCACCCACAACCAGTGACGATACTGAAGCGGCAGCACGTTTATTACAGCAGCAAGGTGTAGATTTAATTTTATTTGCTGGTGGTGATGGCACTGCACGTAATATTTGCCATGCGGTCGAAGACTCTGTACCTGTGTTGGGCATTCCTGCAGGGTGTAAAATTCACTCTGGAGTATATGCCATAACGCCAAAAGCTGCAGGCCGCGTAGTTGAAATGTTAGTTAAAGGTGAGTTGGTAACGCTAAGCGATGCCGATGTCATGGACATTGATGAAGTCGCCTTTCGCCAAGGAACAGTAAAAGCAAAACGTTATGGCGAAATGCAAGTACCCAGTGAAGTGCGCTATGTACAAGCGGTTAAAAATGGCGGTAAAGAAACCGATGAATTGGTACTTGCTGATATTGCCGCTTATGTGGTCAGTGAAATGGATGCCGATACCCTCTATGTCATGGGTAGTGGCTCTACCGTTGGCGCGGTGATGGAAGAAATGGGGCTTGAGAATACGCTGCTCGGTGTTGATTTAGTTAAAGATCAAGCTTTAGTAGGCCAAGACCTAACAGCCCAGCAACTTCTTGAACTTACCAAAGAACGTGAAACAAAGTTAGTGATCACTCTAATTGGCGGCCAAGGGCATATTTTTGGTCGAGGCAATCAACAACTCAGTCCTGCGTTAATTAAAGCGATAGGCCGCGATAATATTATTGTTGTGGCTACAAAAACAAAATTACAGGCTTTAAATGGCCGACCGCTGATTTGTGATACCGGTGATAGCAAATTAGATGATGAATTAAGCGGTTATATCCGTGTAACCAGTGGGTTTAACGACCATATTATGTATGCAGTAGGTCATCAAGATGGGCTGCACCCAGAGGAGAAGTAACACATGAGTTTAGTAAATTACATAGATGCTGCGCAGCAATATTTTGATGATTTAGTGATAAAAGCCACCGATGACGAGTTATTTGCCGGCGGTTATTTACGCGGCCACTTTGATTTAGCCGTAGGTTATGCACAAGTTGAAGAATTAAATCTAGACGTTGCAGAACTAAACGACACGGTTGAAAAAAGCTTAGTAAAAGCTTATCGCAACGGCGAACTTAATGAAGACGATAAAGCACTCGTAGTAAGAATATGGGATGAAGTAAAAGCACTCGCATAAGCTTTTTTTATTCATTAATAATAGCGCGGCCACTGAGCCGCGTTTTTTTGTGCCTAAAAAAGAACTTGTTTATTCAGTTAAAATTTACCTCATTCCTTAGATACGCTAAAGTAGCGTAGTCTAAATTCTAGGGAACAAGTGAAATGAATAACAATAATGATGCGACAATGCCAACGGGCATAGTTGCGCGATTTTTAAATTTTGTTGAGCGGGTAGGTAATAAGCTTCCTGATCCAGCAATTATCTTTTTGTTTGCCATGTTATTAATTTGGTTTTTGTCTTGGTGGTTTTCAAGCGTCACGTTTGATGCAATAGACCCTGTACTGGCGAAGCCATTATCATCAATGACATGCTTGCCAGCGATTCGTTGGCTACTTTTTTATCTTCTATGGTAAAAACATTCACCGGTTTTGCGCCACTGGGTGTCGTACTGGTTGCTATGCTGGGTGTGGGCGTTGCAGAGCATTCGGGCTTTATTAATACCGGCCTTAAATTAATGCTCAAAGTAACGCCTAAAAAATTACTAACACCCTCAATTATTTTAGTGGCTATTGTGAGCCATACGGCTACCGATGCAGGATATGTGCTAGTTATTCCTCTTGCTGGGGTAATATTTTTTGCAGCTGGTCGTCATCCGCTTGCCGGTATTGCAGCCGCATTTGCCGGGGTAAGTGGTGGCTTTGGCGCTAACTTTATCCCATCTGGGATTGACCCATTACTGCAAAGCTTTACCCAAAGTGCAGCACAAATTATTAATCCAACAATGAGCATTAACCCGCTTAATAACTGGGGCTTTGCTTCAGCATCAAGCTTATTTATTGTGATGCTAGGTTGGTATATCACCGATAAAATTATTGAACCACGTTTAAAAAATTCACCAGTAGATGGTGAAACTCAAGACCTACCAGCATTTGAAGATGCTCGTAGTGACGAAAAACGTGCATTTCTTATTGCCAGTACCGTAATGATTGCAGGTATTGCATTATTAGCCTATGTATCTGCACCAGCTGATTCAGCGATGCGCAGCAGCGATGGCTCGTTAACAAACTTTAGTTCACCACTAATGCAATCAATAGTGCCACTGATATTTTTGTTATTTTGGATCCCAGGCGCAGTATATGGTTTTACCGTAGGCACCTTTAAAAGCTCTAAAGACATGATAGATGCGATGAGCAAGGCCATGAATGGTATGGCGTATTACATTGTTATGGCATTCTTTTGTTCATTATTTATTGCTGCATTTAGTAAATCAAACCTAGGTGCCTTACTGGCAATTGAAGGGGCTCAGGTATTAAAAGCAATGGAGTTACCGAGCTCTGTAACGGTGGTAGGGATTATTTTCCTAACTGGTTTTGTAAACTTGTTTGTTGGTTCAAGCTCGGCTAAGTGGGCACTATTAGGTCCGGTATTTGTACCTATGCTAATGCAGCTCGGTATTTCGCCAGACTTAACGCAAGCAGCGTACCGTGTGGGAGATTCTAGCTCTAATATTATCACCCCGCTAATGCCATACTTCCCGCTGGTGGTGGTGTACTGTCAAAAATACGTTAAAGGCACAGGCATAGGTACGCTTATCGCGATGATGCTACCGTATTCAATCGCCTTTATGATTGGCTGGAGTATCTTTTTGCTAGGCTACTGGGCACTCGGTATCCCATTAGGACTTGATGCCAGCTACGTGTACCCAGCAGTAGCGCCTTAACAAATATATTCGCTATAACAAAGTAAAAGCCCTACCATGAACTGGTGGGGCTTTTTTGTGTTAAGTGAACTATTCTACAAAGAAGCTTGAGATATCAAAGGCTAGTGGGTACGGGCTTCGAGGTACGAGTTGTGGGGAGCGGGCTAAGTAAATTATTTACAAAGAGGTGTAGGTACACTGCACTTTAAAGCTGATAAAAGTTGGCTGTGCGTTACGAAGATTAAGCTAATCTGATACCTGATACCTGAATTCCAGGCACAAAAAAACCTTGGCACTTTCGTGGCAAGGTTTTTTTACTAAAGAATCGTTGCTTACTTAGCGGTGAAGCTAACTGGGCGACGTTCTTTACGAGGACCGCTACGCTTATCAGGGCGTTGGCCTTCTTTGTTAAAGCTACGCTTCTTGTCACCAGCAGGGCGTTCAGAACGCTCGCCGCGTGGCTCAGAAGGACCTTGATCTTGTGTTAATGTCATACCCATTGGGCGTTTACAAATAAACACTTTTTGGAAGTGATCAAGTACATCTTTAGGCATATTTTGCGGCAATTGTACCGTACTGTGACTGTCGTGAAGACGAATGTCACCAATAAACTTGCTTGAAATGTCTGCTTCGTTAGCGATTGCGCCAACAATGTTCTTAACCTGAACACCATGCTCACGACCTACTTCGATACGGTATGTATCCATAGGGCCTGCATCACGACTGTTACGCTCGCGAGGTTTACGCTCAGCGCGCTCACCGCCACGTTCAGGGCGTTCGTTACGACGACCACGGTCTCCACGGTCATTGCTACGAGGATTACGATCATTACGTTCGTTACGCTCACGCGGTTGAATCTTAACTTCTTCAACTTTAATTGGTGATTGTTGCTGTGCTAAACACAGTAACGCACCCGCTAAGTCTTCAGGAGCAAGCTCAAGTTTTTGTGCCATGCTGGCAGCCACTTCATTGAAGAAAGTAATATCTTTGTTTTCAAGAGCAAGCGTAAGCTTTTCTTGTAAGGCATTGATACGTTTTTCTTCAACAACTTTAGCTGTAGGTAATTCAACTTGTGCGATTTCAGATTTAGTATGACGAATGATATTTTTAAGTAAATAACGCTCGTTATGCTTAACGAAAAGAATCGCTTTACCAGTACGACCAGCACGACCTGTACGGCCGATACGGTGAACGTAGGCTTCAGAATCTTGTGGAATGTCGTAGTTGATAACTAAGCTTAAACGGTCTACATCAAGACCACGTGCCGCTACGTCTGTTGCAATAACAACGTTTAGCATGCCGCTTTTTAAACGATCAACCGTGCGCTCACGCGCTTGCTGGTTCATGTCACCGTTAAGTGGCGCCGCAGAGAAACCTTCGCGCTCTAATAACTCAGCAAGTTGCACTGTGTCGTTACGCGTACGTACGAAAACAATAGCACCTTCATATTGTTCAGCTTCTAAGAAACGAACAATCGCTTTATTTTTATGAACATGGGCATTCCAAAACACTTGCTCAACTGATGATACAGTCGAGTTGCGCGCAGAAATATGAACCTGTTCAGGGTTATTCATATATTTGCTGCTGATGTTTTGAATTTGCTTAGGCATAGTCGCAGAGAAAAGACATGTTTGCTTTTCACGCGGCGTTTTTTCCATGATGCTTTCAACATCATCGATAAAGCCCATACGTAGCATTTCATCGGCTTCATCAAGTACAAGTGCTTGAAGAGCATCAAACTTGATAGTGCCACGGTTTATGTGATCGATTAAGCGACCCGGTGTAGCAACGATAATTTGCGCGCCACGACGAAGTGCGCTCAACTGGATGCTGTAGCTCTGGCCACCATAAAGTGCCAATACTTCAACACCACGAGTGTGTTTTGCATATTGTTCAAATGCCTCAGCTACTTGGATCGCAAGCTCACGGGTAGGTGTGAGTACAAGGATCTGTGGCTGTTTCACAGACGGGTCAATATTATTTAGTAATGGCAGTGCAAATGCTGCTGTTTTACCTGTACCCGTTTGTGCTAGTCCCAGTACGTCCTTTCTTTCTAGCAATAACGGTATACATTGAGCTTGGATTTCAGATGGTGTCTTGTAACCCAACTCTTCAACTGCCTTTAAAATTGCAGGAGAAAGATTTAGAGATTCAAACGTGACTGGTTCTGACATTAATACGCCTCAACGAATTTAAAGAGGCGCGCATTGTATAGGAAATGCGAGGCAAATGCTTGTATAAATTACAACTAATTTATATGTGTTTGATGTTGGTCGAAATTTAACCAGCCTCAATTGTGCGTTAATTGAGCTGGTTAACAATATACCTACAAAATTACTGGTAAAGGCCTAGGTTTTCTTTGGCGTAGGCTTCAAATTCTGTAAAACCACCAATGTGTGTTTGGTCTACAAAAATTTGTGGCACAGTCGGGCATGGCTTGCCTGCAGACTTTTCTAAATCTTCTTTACTGATACCTTCTTTGATGATGTCGATGTAGCGGTATTTAAAATCATCGCGGTCATTAGCAAGTTGCTCTGCAACATCTTTAGCGCGAACACAAAAAGGGCAGCCTTCACGGCCAAAAATTACTGTTAACATAACGCTCTCCTCAAATTAATTAACCCTAGTGTAACTAATTTCATTATTTATTACAGTGCAAAAAAGCGATTATTGCGTTCGCTTTTTTTAGGGATTAAATAAAAATAAAAAATATTTTATAAAAAAATCTTGAAATAAAATTGTCCGCCCATAAATAGTTATTTGAAGACGCCTGATGGGTCTTCATCTAAACAGAACTATTTGAAAATTATATTATTTATTAAACTTTGCCGTTACTTGTTCAAACGAAAAGTATCAGCAAAATATCGCTTAAATATGAGGATATTATTATGCGTACAGTAGATTTATCACCTCTATACCGTTCATTCATTGGTTTCGATCATTTAGCATCATTAATGGATGCCGCTGCACGAACTGACAAGCAGCCAAGTTTTCCTCCATACAACATCGAAGCACTTGATAAAGACAAATACCGTATCACTATGGCAGTTGCTGGATTTAGTGAAGACGAGTTAACCTTACAATCTGAAAACAACACTTTGGTTGTATCAGGCACTAAAGCAGGTAAAGAGCAAAATGATGAGCGTAAATTTATTCATCAAGGGATTGCCGAGCGTAACTTTGAGCGTAAGTTCCAGTTAGGCGACCACGTTAAAGTACTTGGCGCAGATTTAGCCAATGGCTTATTAAGCATCGACCTTGAACGCGAAATCCCAGAAGCGCTTAAACCACGTAAAATTGAAATTGGCTCAGGCAATATGCTAGAAAGCAAATAGCTAAGCTAGCACACGTATTTTCCCTGTGAAAAGCCGCCATTTGGCGGCTTTTTGCGTTTATAGAGTTTCAATATGTTTAATGTAGTGCTGGGCTTGATCTAAAGTTTGTTGGCGTAATGATTCATCTTGTTTATCCCAATTACGATAAACCATGCCTATTCGTGGGTTTTTCTCAAGTCGCTCTCGGTGTTTGTGCATAAACTGCCAGTAAAGGCTGTTTAGCGGACATGCATCTTTACCCACTTTTTCTTTCACTTTGTATTGGCAGCTTTTGCAGTAGTCACTCATTTTATTTATATAGTTGCCGCTGGCCGCATAAGGTTTAGTGGCAATGATGCCATCGTCAGCAAATTGGCTCATCCCTCGGGCGTTAGGCATTTCTACCCATTCAATTGCATCGATATAAACACCTAAATACCATTCATCCACTTCATCAGGATTAATGGCGGTTAATAAACAAAAATTGCCTATTACCATTAAGCGCTGAATATGATGGGCATACGCGCTGTCTAAGCTTTGTGTTAATGAGTGGCTTAAGCAATTCATTTTTGTTTTACCATTCCAAAAATAACTCGGCAGTACACGAGTTGCATTAAGCTGGTTTTTGTTGGCGTAATCGGGCATGTTTTTCCAATACACGCCACGCACATATTCGCGCCAACCCAGTACTTGGCGAATAAAGCCTTCAACCTGAGAAATC
The DNA here is from genome assembly GCF_000239875.1 of Pseudoalteromonas sp. BSi20311. NCBI lineage: Bacteria > Pseudomonadati > Pseudomonadota > Gammaproteobacteria > Alteromonadales > Pseudoalteromonadaceae > Pseudoalteromonas > Pseudoalteromonas sp. BSi20311. The sequence continues at coordinate 83,437 of NZ_BADU01000153.1, forward strand.
GATATTTCATCTTGGCGTTGGTGGAACTCTTTAACAACACGGTCGATAACATAGCGAGGGGGTAAAATTTTGGCATTTAACGCAAACGATAACCGGCTGTGATAAAAGGTATCTTTATCAGGACATTGATCTGTCATTGCATCTTGAAACTGACCAAATCGAGGCAGTAAATGCGCACAAAAATGATCAAGCGCACTGATAGCTTGTTTACGGGTTGTTGGCCAGCTTAACTGAGTTTCTATTTGTCCAAAGTAATTTATTTTATGTTTATCTAAACGTTCAATAATGGCGCTAACATCATTTTTAAATAATTTTGGTTTGGGGATATCGGCTAAGTCGTTTTTTGAGAACTTATTACGGTTATTTGCATCAAAGTTCCATTGACCGCCGTGAGGTTTGTCATCCTCCATTAAAATATCGAACTGCTTACGCATTGCCCGATAAAAATGCTCCATGGTGACGTGTTTATCTTTTTTAAAGCGTTTGTCTATGTCGTTAAATGCCAATAAAAAGTGCTCGCTGTCACAGGCATTCACCGTTAACTCACTATTAGTCGCGAATTCGTGAAGTTGTGTTTTTAAACGGTACTCATCTGGGTATTGATATTCTAAAGAGGTACATTCATGCTGCTTGGCTAAACGCGTTAAAAGAGCGGGTAAGTCATCATCGTCTTTGGTGTCATCTAGCGTGAGATGTAATACATTGAAGCCAGCATCTTCTAGTGCATTAGCGAAGTTTTCCATGCATTTAAAAAAGGCTGATATTTTTTGCACATGGTGTTTAACATACTGTGCTTCTTGCATAAGCTCAGCAATTACAAATACGGTGTCGTCTGATTTGTCTTTAAACCACGAATGAGCAGGGTTGAGCTGATCACCTAAAATCAATTTTAGAGTGTTGTATTTTTTCATAATTAGCCAAAATTTATTTTTATACGCTGTATTTGAAAAAGCGATCGATTTCTACATGTCGTTTTAATCATAGAGCAAAGCAATAAACAGCATTGCTTTTTTTATCAACTTATTACTTATTATGGTTGCTAATTTAGTGGCACATCCTTATAATAGCGGCCATTGTTTAGTAGGTTATAAAATTTACTAACAGCGATATTAAGTTATTAACTTTTTATCTATTGGCGCGGGATGGAGCAGTCTGGTAGCTCGTCGGGCTCATAACCCGAAGGTCGTTGGTTCAAATCCGGCTCCCGCAACCAATCTTAATAGTAGGTTTAAACTTACTACTTTATATCGCGCATTCTAAGTAATGCGCGTTTTGCGTTTAAGCTAATGAAGTTTAATTTGGTCAGGGTACTGACTCGCAACCAAGCTTGGCCCTAGGCCACACAGTTTTTGCGTTTTTTGGTGTGACGCCCCGCTTGGTTCGGGGCGTTGTTGTATCTGCACCGTTTGATTTAATGTTTATCGATTAAATCAAAATTTAAACTCAGTATTTTAGGGCTATAAGCCCTTTTTTTGTTTGTATGGAGGATTTTCGTGACAAAACTTGAACAAGATTTAGTAACCATGTTAACGCCTGCGGTAGAAATGCTAGGCTTTGAATTACATGGTCTTGAGTTTGTACAAGCGGGTCGCCATTCTACCTTAAGAGTATACATTGCTCATGAGGATGGAATTTCAGTTGACAACTGCGCCGATGCAAGTCGTCAAATTAGTGCGATTTTAGACGTCGAAGACCCGATTACAAACGAATATGATTTGGAAGTGTCGTCTCCTGGTGTTGATCGTCCATTATTCAAACAAGATCACTACGAGCAGGCGCAAGGAGAGGAAGTACGCGTGCGTACTAAGCTTCCACAAGACGGTCGCCGTAATTTTAAAGGCGACTTAATAGCAGTTAGCAGCGATATGATCACACTATCTAGCGATGGTGCAGAGCATTTAATCATGCTTAGTAACATTGAACGTGCGAACATAATCGCAAAGTTTTAATTCGAGTGCGAAGGAATAGGGCAAGCGAGGCATTACCCATGGCAAAAGAGATATTATTGGTTGCTGAAGCCGTTTCCAATGAGAAAGCGGTTCCAAAAGAAAAGATTTTTGAAGCTCTAGAGTTCGCATTAGCGACAGCGACAAAGAAAAAGCATGATGGTGAAATTGATGTACGTGTTGCAATTGACCGTAAAACTGGCGATTACGATACATTCCGCCGCTGGCAAATTGCTGCTGTATTAGAAGATGGTTCTTTAGAGAATCCATACAGCGAAATCACGTTAGAAGCTGCTCAAGTTGAAGAACCAGACTTGAAAATGGGCGACTACGTAGAAGAGCAGATTGAATCAATTAAATTTGACCGCATAACAACACAAATGGCTAAGCAAGTAATCGTACAAAAAGTACGTGAAGCAGAGCGTGCCTTAGTGGTTGAAGCGTACAAAGATCAGCAAGGCGAGCTAGTAACAGGTGTTGTTAAAAAAGCAACGCGTGATGCAATCGTTCTTGATTTAGGTAACAACGCAGAAGCGGTTATTTACCGTGACGACATGCTGCCACGTGAAAACTTCCGTCCAGGCGATCGTATTCGTGGTCTTCTATATGAAGTTAAACCAGAAGCACGTGGTGCACAGTTATTTGTAACCCGTTCTAAACCAGAAATGCTGATGGAATTATTCCGCATTGAGGTGCCAGAAATTGGCGAAGAAATGATTGAACTACGTGCCGCAGCTCGCGATCCAGGTTCACGCGCTAAAATCGCAGTTAAGTCTAATGATAAGCGTATAGACCCTGTAGGTGCGTGTGTTGGTATGCGTGGCGCACGTGTTCAAGCTGTATCGTCAGAACTTGGCGGCGAGCGTGTTGATATCGTTCTTTACGATGACAACCCAGCGCAGTTTGTTATTAACGCAATGGCACCAGCAGAAGTGGCTTCAATCGTAATGGATGAAGACACTCACTCAATGGATATTGCTGTTGAAGCTGATAACTTAGCACAAGCTATTGGTCGTAATGGTCAAAACGTACGTTTAGCAAGCCAGTTAACTGGCTGGGAATTAAACGTAATGACCGTTGATGAAATGCGCGCTAAGAACGAAGCTGAGTCAGATAAGTTAATTAACTTATTTACTGAAAACTTAGATATTGATGACGAGTTTGCGTCATTACTTATCAACGAAGGTTTCTCAACACTTGAAGAAGTTGCTTATGTACCTGCTTCTGAGTTTTTAGAAATCGACGGCTTAGATGAAGAAACAGTGGACGTATTACGTTCACGTGCAAAAGATGCATTAACAACGAAAGCCCTTAAAACGGAAGAAAGCTTAGAAGGCGCTGAGCCTGCTGAAGACTTACTTGCGCTTGAAGGCTTAGAGCGTCATTTAGCATTTGTTATGGCAAGCAAGGGTGTAGTAACACTTGAAGACTTAGCTGAGCAAGGCATTGATGAGCTTGTAGATATTACAGAGCTATCTTCAGAGAAAGCGGGCGAGCTAATTATGGCTGCACGTAATATTTGTTGGTTTGCAGACGAGTAATTTATTAACGGAGGTATTAGAGACTATGGCAGAAGTAAATGTTGAAAAACTAGCCGGTGATATAGGTACAACTGTTGATAAATTACTACAGCAGTTTTCACAAGCCGGTATTACCAAACAAGCAGGTGAGAATGTAACAGAAGCTGAAAAAGCAACGTTACTTGATCACCTAAGCAAGCAACATGGCGGTACTGGGTCTGAAGGTCCAGCACGCATGACATTGCAACGTAAGAGCAAAAGCACATTAAGTGTGACTGGCTCTACGGGTAAAGCAAAGGCAGTGCAAGTTGAAGTTCGCAAAACCCGCACTTACGTGAAAAAGAGTGCTGTTGAGCAAGAACAAGAACAGCAACGTCTAGCCGCTGAAGAAAAAGCGCGTCTTGAAGAGCAGCAAAAAGCTGCACAAGAAGCCGCAGAATTGAAAGCGAAACAAGAGGCAGAACGTAAAGCGAAAGAAGACGCTGATCGTAAAGCCAAAGAAGAAGCTAAACGCAAAGCAGATGCAGAGCGTAAAGCGAAACAACAGCAGATGACCCCTGAGCAAAGTGCTAAGTCTGAGAAAGATCGCATCGAAGCTGAGCGTCTGCAAAAAGAAGCAGAAGAGGCCGCATTGAAGAAAGCTGAAGAAGAAGCGAAACGTCAAGCAGAAGAGGCAAGAAAGCTAGCTGAAGAGAATTCAGCACGCTGGAAGAAAGAAGAAGAAGAACGTAAGAAACGCGAAGAAACCGCGGATCACCACCTTACGACTTCAACTTACGCACGTGAAGCAGAAGATGTAGCTGATGCTCGCGAAGAGCAAGGCTCACGCCGTGCGAAGAAAAAGAAAAAAGCGCCAGCAAAAGATAAATTTGCAGCGTCTAAAGGTAAAAAAGGTAAGCTAAAAGCGCCAGCGTCATTACAGCACGGTTTCCAAAAACCAACGGCTGATGTTAAAAACGAAGTGCGTATTAGTGAAACAATTACAGTTGCTGAGCTTGCATCACGAATGGCAGTTAAAGGCGCTGAAGTTGTAAAAACAATGATGAAAATGGGTGACATGGTTACGATTAACCAAGTTATTGACCAAGAAACTGCACAACTTGTAGCAGAAGAAATGGGCCATAAAGTTATCATCGTTAAAGAAAACGAATTAGAGCAAACAGTACTAAATGACCGTCATGAAGATGGTAAATCTGAGCCACGTGCGCCAGTAGTAACTGTAATGGGTCACGTTGACCACGGTAAAACATCAACGCTTGATTATATTCGTTCAGCTAAAGTTGCTTCAGGCGAAGCCGGTGGTATTACACAGCACATTGGTGCATACCACGTTGAAACTAACGGCAACATGATCACTTTCCTAGATACTCCGGGTCACGCCGCATTTACATCTATGCGTGCTCGTGGTGCTAAAGCGACTGATATCGTAATCCTAGTGGTTGCAGCCGATGATGGTGTAATGCCACAAACTAAAGAAGCGGTACAGCATGCTCGTGCAGCTGGCGTTCCTTTAATCATTGCTGTTAACAAAATGGATAAAGAAGGCGCAGATCCAGACCGCGTTAAAAACGAACTAGCTCAGCTAGACGTTATTCCAGAAGATTGGGGCGGTGATACGCAATACGTTCACATCTCAGCTAAAACAGGTCTTGGTATTGATGATCTTTTAGAAGCTGTATTAATGCAATCTGAGCTGTTAGAACTAAATGCACCAACCGAAGGTATGGCTGCGGGTGTTGTTATTGAATCACGTCTTGATAAAGGCCGTGGACCAGTAGCGTCTATCCTTGTTCAATCAGGTACGCTTAACCAAGGTGACATTGTATTATGTGGTCTTGAGTATGGCCGTGTTCGTGCAATGCGCGATGAAAACGGTAAAGACATTAAATCTGCGGGTCCTTCTATTCCTGTTGAGATTTTAGGTCTTTCTGGTATTCCAGCAGCGGGTGATGAAGCGACAGTAGTTAAAGACGAGCGTAAAGCACGTGAAGTTGCACTTTACCGTCAAGGTAAATTCCGCGATGTTAAATTAGCGCGTCAGCAAAAAGCGAAGCTTGAAAACATGTTTACTAACATGACTGAAGGCGATGTATCTGAAGTTAACGTGGTACTTAAAGCAGACGTTCAAGGTTCAATCGAAGCAATTTCAGACTCACTAACTAAACTTTCTACTGACGAAGTAAAAGTGAAGATTGTTGGTTCTGGTGTAGGTGGTATCACAGAAACTGATGCAACCCTTGCTGCAGCGTCTAACGCAATTGTAGTTGGCTTTAACGTTCGTGCCGATGCATCAGCGCGAAAAGTGATTGACTCTGAAAACTTAGACCTTCGTTACTACAGCGTTATTTATGCGCTTATCGAAGAAGTTAAGCAAGCCATGTCTGGTATGCTTGCTCCTGAGTTTAAACAAGAGATCATTGGTCTTGCTGAAGTGCGTGATGTATTTAAGTCTCCAAAAATTGGCGCAATTGCTGGTTGTATGGTTACTGAAGGTACTATCAAGCGTAGCGCACCAATTCGTGTACTTCGTGATAACGTGGTTATTTACGAAGGCGAACTTGAGTCATTACGTCGCTTTAAAGATGACGTACAAGATGTTCGTAACGGCATGGAATGTGGTATCGGCGTTAAGAACTACAATGACGTTCGCGTTGGTGACCAAATCGAAGTATTTGAAACAGTTGAAGTACAACGTACTCTTTAATTGTTATTAGGTGGTGTTGGACATTCAAGGTTGTACCTCGATAGCCCAACATAACCTATGCTAAGATTTTAAATGGGGGCTCAGCCCCCATTTGTGTATCCATTATTTAGTTAACTTATTATTGTTTTTCAATAAGTTATAATTTTAGGGAAGTGAAATGAGAGAATTTTCTCGCACTGATCGTGTTGCTCAGCAAATTCAAAAAGAAATTGCTGTGATTCTACAACGCGAAATTAAAGATCCGCGCTTAGGCATGGTGACAGTGTCTGCGGTAGAAGTATCGCGCGATTTATCTTATGCCAAAGTTTTTATCACCGTCTTTAACACTGAAGACGAAAATGCAGCAAAACAAAGTGCAAAAGTACTGAACGAAGCAACGGGCTATATCCGTTCGTTACTAGGTAAACGTATTCGCGCACGTATTATGCCAGAGCTTAAATTTGTGGTTGATAACTCATTAATGGAAGGGATGCGTATCTCTAACTTAGTGGACTCTATCATTCGTGAAGATAACGCTAAGCATGTTGATGATGAAAATGACAGCGAAGAAGGCACTAAAGACTAATGGCAAGACGCAGTAAAGGCCGTCCAGTTGATGGTATTTTGTTGTTAAACAAACCAGAAGGCATTTCATCAAACAAGGCATTACAGCAGGCTAAAGGTATTTATTTTGCGCAAAAAGCGGGGCACACAGGTGCGCTTGATCCGCTAGCGACCGGCATGCTGCCAATTTGTTTTGGTGAAGCGACTAAGTTTACCCAGTTTTTACTCGATACAGATAAAACCTATGTTGTTCGAGCTAAGCTAGGTGAACGTACGACCACATCAGACTCTGATGGCGAAGTGGTCGAAACTCGCGATGTGAATGTCACTTCCCAATTACTAAGCGAAGAAATTGCTAAGTTTTTAGGTGAGTCAGACCAATATCCATCAATGTATTCAGCGCTTAAATATGAAGGCAAGCCTTTATATAAATATGCGCGTGAAGGCATTGAAGTTCCTCGCAAATGTCGAAAAATTAACGTATTTAGCTTAACGCTTGATGAGTTTGATGAGCAAGCTAACGAAATACAAATGACTGCCCATGTATCTAAAGGCACATATATTCGTACTATCGTTGATGACTTAGGTGAAAACCTTGGCTGCGGCGCGCATGTGATTATGCTGCATCGTAGTGCTGTAGGGCATTACCCCGCAGATAAAATGGTCACACTTGAGCAGTTAGAAACGTTATTAAATCAAGCGAAAGAACAAGACGTTGCGCCTTCCACTTACCTTGACGAACTATTATTGCCAATGGATACCGCGTTAGTTGATTTACCCGTTGTGGAAATTACTAAAGAGCAGGGAATGGCATTTAGCCATGGTCAAGCTGTGGTGTTGGGTAAAGCCCTGCCTGAAGGTGCAATAAAGGTACTGGCTGACGGAATATTTATTGGTACGGGCGAACGTAATCCTGATGGCCATTTAAAATCAAAGCGCGGCTTGTCTAATCAACAACCAGAGTAAAGTTTAACTTGTAGTTATGCTGATAATTGGTAGAATACGCCCGCTTAATCGTTTTGGCTGAATTAGTGATCGGCTAAAGCACCTATTAAATTTAACTTTTGGAGTTATTATGTCACTAAGCAATCAAGAAAAAATCGATATCATTGCTAAATTCGCACGCGCTGAAGGCGACACTGGTTCACCTGAAGTACAAGTAGCATTACTTACTTTTGATATCAACAAGCTTCAAGGTCACTTTGCTGATCACAAGCATGACTTCCACTCACGTCGTGGTCTGCTTCGTAAAGTAAGCACTCGCCGTAAACTGCTTGATTACCTTAAAGGTAAAGATATCTCGCGTTACACTGCGTTAATCAAAGAGCTTGGCCTACGTCGCTAAGAACTTGATTATCAAAAGGGGAGCTTTTTAGCTCCTTTTTTTGTGTCTAAATTTCCCCATACCCACATCGATTAATCCCCTTGAAATATCAGCTAAAAGCCACATTGTAAGTAACAGCAAAGTACATAATTTAGCAACGCGTTTATCTCTGGACTAAGCTCGCAATTTTACCTGACTTTGTTATATACTATGGCGCGTAGATAAAAAGGTTTATTTACGGTTATTTACATCATTGCCAATTGTAGTACTTAATTGATTTCCAACTGAATACAATTATGTACTGTAATTGGTACTTTGATGAAAACTTAATTAATACTAAAAATACATTTAAGGAATATTTTAAGTGCAAGCAATTATAAAAGAATTTCAACTAGGTCAACACACAGTGACACTAGAAACAGGTGCTATCGCTCGTCAAGCTGACGGCGCAGTACTAGCAAGCATTGGCGATACGTCAGTACTAGTAACGGTTGTTGGTAAGCGTGAAGCTCAACCAGGTCAAGATTTCTTCCCGCTAACAGTTAACTACCAAGAGCGTATGTACGCTGCTGGTCGTATCCCAGGTGGTTTCCTTAAGCGTGAAGGTCGTCCTAACGATGGCGAAACACTTATTGCACGTCTTATTGACCGTCCAATTCGTCCACTTTTCCCAAATGGTTTCGTAAACGAAGTACAAGTTATCGCGACTGTTGTTTCTGTAAACCCTGAAATCCAACCTGATATGGTTGCGATGATTGGTACATCAGCAGCACTTGCTATCTCTGGTATCCCGTTCAGCGGTCCAATTGGTGCATCACGTGTTGGTTACATTAACGGTGAATACGTACTTAACCCGACACTAAAAGAGCTTGAAGAGAGCCAACTTGACTTAGTTGTTGCTGGTACTGATAACGCAGTACTTATGGTTGAATCAGAAGCAGACGTACTTGCTGAAGACGTAATGCTAGGCGCGGTTGTATACGGCCATGAGCAATCACAGTCTATCATCAATGCAATTAACGAATTTAAAGCAGAAGCAGGCAAGCCTACTTGGGATTGGACTGCACCTGAGAAAAACGTTGCATTAGAAGAGAAAGTAGCAACTCTTGCTGCTGATAAAGTAGGCGAAGCTTACCGTATTACTGATAAAGTAGCGCGTAAAGAAGCATTAACTGCTGCAAAAGATGCGGTTGTTGAAGCACTAACAAGCGAACTTGCTGAAGGCGAAACGCTTGATAAGCAAGAAGTAGGTAAAGTATTCGGTTCACTTGAGAAGAAAATCGTTCGTGGCCGTATCGCTGCTGGCGAAAAACGTATCGATGGTCGTGAACCAGATATGATCCGTGCTCTAGATGTAATGACGGGTGTACTTCCACGTACTCACGGCTCTGCAATCTTCACACGTGGTGAAACACAAGCATTAGTAACAGCAACACTTGGTACAGAACGTGATTCACAGTTAATCGACGATTTAACTGGCACGCACAAAAACCACTTTATGCTTAACTACAACTTCCCTCCATTCTGTGTAGGTGAAACGGGTTTTGTTGGTTCTCCTAAGCGTCGTGAAATCGGCCACGGTAACCTAGCTAAGCGTGGTATCCAAGCAGTAATGCCAACATTGACTGAGTTCCCATATTCAATCCGTGTTGTATCTGAAATTACTGAATCAAATGGTTCATCTTCAATGGCATCGGTTTGTGGTACGTCTCTAGCGCTTATGAACGCGGGTGTTCCAATTAAAGCCTCTGTTGCGGGTATCGCGATGGGCTTAGTTAAAGAAGAAGAAAACTTTGTTGTTCTTTCAGATATCTTAGGTGATGAAGATCACTTAGGTGACATGGACTTTAAAGTAGCGGGTACAACTAACGGTATCACTGCTCTACAAATGGATATCAAAATTGAAGGTATCACACAAGAAATCATGCAAATCGCGCTTAAACAAGCGAAAGCTGCACGTTTACACATCCTAGGTGTGATGGACGAAGCGATTTCTGCACCTTCTGAAGAACTGTCTATGTTTGCTCCGCGTATTTACACGATGCAAATCCCACAGAAGAAAATCGCTGAAGTTATCGGTAAAGGTGGCGCGACTATCCGTCAGCTTACTGAAGAAACTGGCACTACGATTGAAATCGGTGATGATGGCACAATCAAGATTGCTGCCACAGACGGTGAAAGTGCAGCAAATGCAATTAGCCGTATTGAGCAATTAACTGCTGAGCTTGAAGTAGGTACTATCTACGAAGGTAAAGTGGTACGTATCGTTGATTTCGGTGCGTTTGTAAACATTCTTCCTGGTAAAGATGGCCTAGTGCATATCTCACAAATTAGCACTGAGCGTGTTAACAACGTTGCTGATCACCTTAGTGAAGGTCAAGAAGTTAAAGTTAAAGTACTAGAAGTAGACCGTCAAGGCCGTGTACGTCTAAGTATTAAAGAAGCAATGGAATCAGCAGCACCTGCAGCTGACGAGTCTAAAGACGCGTAATTGCTAATCTTTCATCCAGATAATTACTGGATAGTATAAAAAGGGGCTGTTTAGCCCCTTTTTTTATGCTTTAATGTTAGCAATTAATTGTGTTCATCATACTCAACACATAACAGGAATGAACCTTACAAGACAGCTTATGTCTTATCTATTTGCTACTTACCTCGGTATTAAGGATTTTAATGAGACTTAAACATTTAGCCTTGGCATCTTTTGCTATTTTGTCTTTAAGCGCTTGTCAGGCTACTACTAAACCCACTGCAATTATTAATGTGCCATTTACTGCACCGCTTGCATCAGATTTTAGAAATGAAATTGCCATTGCACGTTTTTCAGAGCTATTAAACAGAGCAGACTTGAGTACAGAGCAACAAGCAAAGCTCTATTATGACCGTGGAGTACTGTTTGATAGCTTAGGTATGACGACTTTATCGCGAATTGATTTTAATCGAGCGGTTAAGCTCAAGCCCGATTTGGCTGAAGTTTATAACTTTTTAGGTATTCAGCATACTTTGATGCAGCAATACGAAAAAGCATACGAGTACTTTGACTCAGCCATTGAGCTAGACCAAGAGCATGAATATGCGTATTTAAATCGTGGTATTGCCTTGTACTATGGTGATAGAGCGACGCTTGCAAAAGATGACTTTAAAACATTCTTGGAGCGCTCTCCTAACGACCCTTATCGTGTGTTGTGGCTTTATTTAGCCCAAGCGGCACAAGATAAAACTGCGGCACTTGCTGCGTTAAAAGCCAATTCAGCAGCTCTTGATGAAAATGAATGGGCGTATCAGCTTATTGCTTTGTATGTGGGTGATATGAGTGAACAAGCCTTTTTTTCAGGCATAGCCGATGGTGTCAGCTCACAACAAGAATATGCTCAGCGTTTATGTGAGGCTTATTTTTACTTAGCTAAACAGCACCAAGCCGCAGGTGAGCTGGGTATTGCGACTGACTACTTTAGGTTGGCGTTGGCCACGAATGTGCATGAATTTATTGAATATAAGTACGCACGTTTAGAGCTTGAGTTGATGGCCAGTGAAAGCGCTGGCTAACTTTTTTAAATTAAGCGTTTTATTACTGTGCACTAGCTTTATTAGCAGCTCGAGTAATAAACAAAATAGCATTGGCTTTTGGCAAGTATTACATGCCAAAGCCAATGTAATTGACAGTTACTGGCAATTTCCTCGTTACTTTGCAAACCACATTTTGCAATTACCTACCACAGCCTTAGCAACCTTAGCCCGCAATAAAATAGCACATGCTCAATATGGCTATGGGTTGTCATTATTAAGCAATAATCAAACTGAAACGGCTAAGCTATTCTGGCAAGCAAGCTTAGATAAAATAACACTTGCACAACAAGCAAAGCTCGCCGACTTGTTATTCTCTCAAAAACGCTGGCAGGATTTAGCGCTATTAAAAAATCAAAATAAGCTTCCTAAAGGCGATACCTTTTATCACCTGCAATTACAGCAACAAGCACCCATAGAAACGTTAAGTAAATCATTTATGAATAAGTTAGGGTTTTTGGTTGCAAGCGAGCAAATTGCGATACAAAAGCAGTGTACATTTAATGTGTTAATGCTGAGCGATCACCGTGATGGATTATACAGGCTCAATCAATTTCGTAACGCGTACTTAGAAAACCCAGAGCCTAGCCCCAATACCTTTTGTTTTTCAAAACCAGTTTATGTGGGTAATGCAATTAGCTGTAATAGTACTGAATCCAAACGTGCTAAGTGCGATTGGCAGCAATCATCGCTTAAAAAGCAGCTTCCCGCGGAGTTTGATTTTGCAGTTATGATGCCCAAACAAGGTACTGCGAATGTAAAAAATGGTTTAATGCATATTAATTCACAGGCTAGCTACGCGGTGTTTTTACATGAATTAATGCACTTTAATGGCTTTGAAGATGAATATGTTTTACCGGTAAAAAAGCAAGCGTGGCTATGTCAGCTTGAGGGGTTGGTTGCCCCCAACTTATTTATTGCAAAAAAGTCAGATGCTCCCAAAGGGTGGCACAAAAGCCAGAGTTGCCAACAAGGTGGTACAGCCTATAAGCCCAGCGCAAAGTGGTCGATTATGCAATATCAGCAGTTAGGGCTATCTGCGCAATACCGCATGTTGTGGCAAACCCACATAGCACTCAATGCTCATTTATTTATTCGCTTTTAGTGATTAAATACTCGGCTGTAAACTGTTCAAAAGCTGAGCTTGTTTTGCCTCAGTTCATTAATTTATAGGCATTTTTGTTTGATTATTATCCCGCTAGTGGCGCTTTCTATAGACAAAAACTGCGTTTATCAGTATAACTGTACGTATTAATGTTGTTAAAAAACAGACATAAAACGTATACCCAAGTCACTTTGGTATTTAATAATAACAAGTAGCGAATTGATAAACTTTATGATTCAAAAAGGCCCTTCATTATGACTTTGCTCTGGATACCCCTGTTATCCTTATTAGGCAGTGTTATTTCTGCATGCACCGGCAAACTTTCTCGAAATCAGGCAACGAGCCTAACGGCTATTGCGCCATTAGCCGCGCTTGCAATTACACTTTATCATGCGCCTGCGGTTCTCGCGGGAGAAACCATTCGTTTTAGCGCGCAGTGGATACCTGCTTTAGGGCTGGATATTTCCTTACGCTTAGATGGTTTGAGTTTACTGTTTTTATTTATGATTTTAGGAATAGGGCTGCTGGTTATTTTGTATGCCCGTTATTACCTAAGTCAAAACGATTCACTGCCAAAGCTATTTAGTTACTTAATGTTATTTATGACCGCCATGCTGGGCATTGTTATGTCAAACAATGTGATTCAGTTATGGGTATTTTGGGAGCTAACCAGTATTAGCTCGTTCTTGCTGATCAGTTACTGGTGGCATAAATCAGAGGCGCGCAAGGGGGCGCGTATGGCACTGGCGGTAACAGGTGCCGGTGGTTTAGCTTTACTGGGTGGTTTAATGTTGTTAGGCGACATTGTTGGCAGTTACGATTTAGACACCATTTTAGCCAGTAAAGCGATTATTCAATCTCACGACTTATATGAATTGGCATTGGTATTAGTTTTACTAGGTGCTTTTACTAAATCTGCACAATTCCCGTTTCATTTTTGGTTACCGCACGCCATGGCTGCACCTACGCCGGTTAGTGCGTATTTACACTCTGCGACTATGGTAAAAGCGGGTATCTTTTTACTTGCGCGTTTTTATCCCGCATTGGCGGGTACCGATACCTGGTTTTTATTGGTCGGTTTGACCGGTTTAACCACGTTATTATTTGGCGCTTATATCGCGTTATTCAAACATGATTTAAAAGGCTTATTAGCCTATTCAACGATTAGTCATTTGGGCTTAATTACGTTATTACTTGGTCTAGATACACAGCTTGCAACCGTTGCCGCTATTTTTCATATTATTAACCATGCGACGTTTAAAGCGTCGTTATTTATGGCAACCGGTATTATTGACCATGAAACCGGTACCCGTGATATGCGCAAACTCAATGGCATGTGGCGCTACTTACCGTATACAGCCACCCTGGCGATGGTCGCTGCTGCCGCTATGGCCGGTGTACCGTTATTAAATGGTTTCTTATCAAAAGAAATGTTCTTTGCTGAGACACTGCATCAGCAGGTGCTTGGCTCTATGTCTTGGTTAATTCCGGTGCTAGCGACTGTTGCGGGCGCGTTGTCGGTGGCGTACTCATCACGCTTTATTCATGACGTGTTCTTTAATGGTGAGCCAATTGATTTACCGCGTACCCCTCATGAGGCGCCGCGTTATATGCGTGTGCCTATCGAAATTTTAGTGGTGCTATGTATTTTAGTGGGTATTTTCCCGCACTTTGCCGTCGACGGTATCTTGTCGGCTGCATCACTGGCCGTACTGGGTCAAGCAATGCCGGAGTACAAGTTGACGATTTGGCATGGTTTCAACTTACCTCTACTTATGAGTGGTATGGCGGTGATTGGTGGTTTATTTATTTACGTTAATCGTAAGTACTTGTTCCAGTTCCAGGCGTCGTTACCTCCTTTTAATGCTAAAAAAATCTTCGAGCGTTTTTTAGCGGTAGTGGTTAATTGGTGTCAAAACAAAATCCAATCAACAGAAAATGGCTCATTACAACGCTATGTATTTATTATGTTAGGTGTTGTATTACTTGCCTCTGGTTGGCCATTATTTGAAATGAAACAGCTAGCTGGCAGTGTGCCTAATACTCCGGTTGACATTCAAAACGCAATTGGTGCAGGGCTACTCATAATAGGCGCAATTGCTACCGTTATTTGGCATCGAATTCGAATGGTGTCGTTATTAATGCTGTCGATTGTGGGTTTAATGGTGTCGGTGGCGTTTACCCGTTTTTCAGCGCCTGACTTGGCTTTAACGCAACTTACAGTTGAAGTAGCCACTATTATACTATTAATGTTGGCACTGTTTTTCTTACCACAAAGCACGCCGAGAGAATCTAGCTCGTTGCGCATTTTACGTGATGTGGTTATCTCCTCTACCGTAGGGGTGATTATTGCTAGTATTTGTTACGCTTTACTGACTCGACCGCTTGATTCAATTTCTGAGTTCTTTATTGCTAACGCCAAAATAGGCGGTGGTGGTACTAACGTGGTTAACGTTATTTTGGTTGATTTTAGGGGCTTTGACACCTTAGGTGAAATTACCGTGTTAGGTATTGCTGCACTGGGTATATTTAAACTGCTATCAAGAATTCCACTTTATATGCCTGCAAGCGATAGTGAAGGGCGTCCATGGTCTAAAGATCGTCATCCTATTTTATTGGCTTGTATTTCACAAAGCTTACTGCCATTAGCGTTATTAGTGTCAGCTTATATATTCTTACGTGGTCACAACTTACCTGGTGGTGGGTTTATAGCTGGTCTCGTAACCTCTATAGCCTTTATTTTACAATATATGGCACATGGTACTGCGTGGATAAATGAACGCTTTGATGTTAACTATCGCAAAATTATTGCATCAGGCATTGCTATCGCCATGTTTACAGGTGTGGGAAGTTGGTTCTTTGACAAGCCATTTTTAACTACCTGGTTTGATTACTTTGATATTCCGTTTGTTGGTAAAACAGAGCTTGCCAGCGCCATTGTATTTGATTTGGGCGTGTACTTAACCGTTGTTGGCGCTACGCTGATGATCCTTGCGAGCTTAGGTAATATGACAGCGAACGCAGAGAAAGAAGAGGTAAATATTTAATGGAACTGTTATACGCATCTTGCGTTGGCGTGCTAGTCACCTGTGGCGTGTTCTTATTATTAAGAGCGCGAACATTCCCTGTGGTATTGGGGCTGACAATGATTTCTTACGCGGTTAATTTGTTTTTATTCTCATCAGGGCGCTTAACAATTAATAAAGCCGTGGTACTAGGAACGGGCGCTGATTATGCCGATCCGCTGCCACAAGCCTTAGTGTTAACAGCCATTGTAATTGGCTTTGCTATGACTGCGTTTGTGGTTATTTTATCTATTCGTGGCCGAGCAGATTTAGGTAACGATCACGTTGATGGCAGCCTAACCAGAAGTAAACGCAAGGAGAGAAAATGATTCAGCATTTAGCATCTTTGCCTATTTTACTGCCAATGTTAGCAGCAATTATTTTGTTGCTTCCACCGTGTGGCAAAAGCTTATTTGCACGTCGATTAACGTCTAGTTTAATGGCTATTTTAACCTTTGCAGTCACGGTATTACTGCTGGTTCAGGTTAAAGATAACGGTATTATTGTTTATGCAATAGGTAACTGGTCTGCACCATTTGGTATTGTCCTGGTTGCAGATATGCTCTCGACCTTGTTAGTTACCTTAACCGCCTTTTTGGGTGTTGGCGTGGCTTTATATGGCTGTGCTGGTGATGATGAACAAGGTAGCTTTTTCCATCCTTTAATCCATTTTTTGATATTAGGGGTAAATGGTGCATTTTTAACAGGCGATTTATTTAACGTCTTTGTATTTTTTGAAGTGTTATTAATTGCCTCTTATGCGCTATTAATGCACGGTGGCGGCAAGCCCAAAACGCGCGCAGCGCTGCATTATGTTATTTTAAATTTAGTTGGTTCAAGCGTGTTTTTAATTGGTTTAGGTATTTTATACGGAGTATTAGGCACTTTAAATATTGCTGATATGGCTAATAAAGTACCACTGCTAACCGGTGATGATGTTTATTTAGCAAAAGCAGGCGGGTTACTATTACTCGTTGTATTTGCACTTAAAAGTGCGTTATTACCATTGCATTTATGGTTACCAAACGCCTATTCAAGTGCGACACCTGTGGTTGCTGCATTATTTGCGATTATGACCAAAGTAGGCGTTTACGCAACCTTACGTGTATACACTGTTATTTTTGGTGAACAAGCTGGCGAACTTGAGCATATGGCGCAGTCTTGGTTATGGGCGCTGGCTATTGCCACTATAGTGATTGGTGCAATAGGGGTGTTAGCCGCACAAGATTTGCGTAAGCTTACCGCTAATTTAGTACTGGTTTCTGTAGGGACGTTGGTGGCATTAGTGGCACTACAAAACATAAATGCCACCGCTGCATTGCTTTACTATTTAGTGCATTCAACGTTAGTGACTGCGGCGCTATTTTTACTTGCTGATTTAATTGCAACACAACGAGGTAAAGCTGGTGATCGATTAGTTGGAGGTCGTGCAGTAAAACAACCATTTTTATTAGGGGCGTGTTTTATTATTGCCGGTTTAACCGTTATTGGGATGCCACCTTTCTCGGGCTTTGTTGGCAAAATTTGGATTTTAAAAACCACATTAAATAGCGAACAAGCACTGGTATTTTGGCCTGTTTACTTAATTATGAGCTTAGCGCTAATTGTGGCTATATCACGTGCGGGTACTAGTTTGTTTTGGGAACGTAAAGACAAAACAGGTGATGCTAGCGATGCTGCCAATGCCCACCCGCTACAAGTGACCGTGTTAGTTGGTTTATTGGCAAGTTCAATACTACTGGTTATTTTTGGTGACGTGGCAACACAGTACGCCCTCGAGGCGGCAACACAGCTTCACGATATTAGTGGTGGTATTAATGCGGTACTTAAGGGAGGTATGTAATGCGCTTACAAGCTCGTTTTCGTTGGTTACCTACGCCGTTTCGTAGTCTGTTTTTATTTATAGTATGGCTATTATTAAATAACAGTGTGTCGGTAGGGCATATTATATTAGGAGCGATATTAGCATTGTTAATACCGTTATTTAGTATGTCATTTAGAGATCCGCAACCGCTGATACTAAAGCCTGGGCTGGCATTTAAGCAGTTACTGATCGTACTTTACGATATTATTGTGGCTAATTTGCAAGTAGCATTATTAATTCTAGGCCCTTCAAAAAATCTGCGTCCAGGCTTTGTTAAAGTGCCTATAGATTTAATGCATGAAATGCCAATTACTATTTTAGCCAGCTGTGTGTCTTTAACGCCGGGTACGGTAAGTGCCGAGGTTTACCCGCTGATTAAATCGCTTAATGAAGACGATGAACCGATACAGCGTTATTTATTAATTCACGTGTTAGATTTAGGTGATGAGCAAGCGCTTATTAAACAAATTAAGGCACGTTATGAAGCTCCCCTAAAGGAGATATTTCAATGTTAGATACAGTATTACTGATTGTTTTTTCAATGGTTGGATTGTCGTTATTACTTAATCTATGGCGACTTATTATTGGCCCATCTGTTCCAGATCGTATTTTAGCGCTAGATACTATGTACATTAACGTGATTGCACTGATTATTTTATACAGTATTAGTATGGGTACGGGGTTGTACTTTGAAGCAGCCTTACTTATTGCCATGCTTGGGTTTATAAGTACGGTAGCAGTATGTAAGTATTTACTTCGTGGCGACATAATTGAGTAAGGTATTAAAATGATAAGTGAATGGATCGTATCAATATTACTGCTGTTAGGCGGGTTATTTATTTTAATTGGCTCAATTGGCTTAATCAAATTGCCTGATTTTTTCATGCGTTTACATGGGCCAACGAAAGCGACGACTTTAGGTATGGCGAGTATACTTACCGCTGCCATGGTATTTTTTGCCAATTCAGTCAGTGGCTTAAGCGTAAAAGAAATTTTAATCACTATATTTTTGTTAATTACTGCACCTATCAGTGGCTACATGCTGATTAAAACCGCAATTCATCATAAGCTTAAAGCCAAAGAGGGAACAAAAGGACTCGATAATATCGAAAAAGATTAGCTTTGAGCACAAACGATTAAAAGCCGAATAAACGTGTGTTATTCGGCTTTTTTGTTTTTTGGTTGTCCCCATTTACAACACTTGTTGAACATGTAAGTATGACGCTAATTCAAATACAAAAGGATATTAATATGGGTAAGGTAATACTGCTTTCACTTTTAATTTTTTCAACTAACTTATATGCAGCGCAAACTGCCAAACAGCAAAAAATTGACGAGCTGGTAGAGGTGATGAACATGGACGCCATGGTTGACTCTATGTATGCGCAAGTTGAGGGCATGATGCAAAATATGTCGGTGCAAATGGGCGTAAAGCCAGATGAGAAAGCAATTTTCGACAAGTATTATGCTGATATGACCGAGGTATTAAAAACAAAAATGAGCTGGCAAAAAATGCAGCCGATGATGATTAACCTCTACGATAAACAGTTTACTGAACAAGAAATTAGCGACATGCTGGCTTTTTATAAGACTGAATCAGGGCAGGCCATTTTAAAAAAAATGCCACAGGTAATGCAAGAATCAATGCAAATGTCGCAGGCTTTAGTGCAAGACGCAATGCCTGAAATTCAAGCTATTGCTGGTGAGCTTGGTGAAGCACTTAAACAATCGCGAAGCGAAGTAAACTAAGCAAGTAACCCTCAAATTTAGCAGTCATTCTATGGTGGCTGCGCTTATCTTTACTTTCTTCCCCCACCCCAGTCGTGTGTTTAATTAATTGTTGACCTATGTGTCACACATAGGTTTATTATGTTGTCATTAAATAACCAGAGGTTTAATGATGTACGTAAAGCAATTAGCTAAAACACTGGGTGTAACCCAAGACACGGTGCGCCATTACACGCGAATAAAACTGCTTAATCCTATTCGTAGTCAGCACAATGGTTATCAAGTGTATACCGCAGCGGATCAGCAACGTTTAAAGTTTATTATTAGTGCCCGTCAACTTGGTTTTTCAATAAAAGATATTCAACAAATTATTGCACAGTCAGAGCAAGGGCAGTGTCCTTGTCCGCTAACACGACAATTAATAGCAAAGCGACTAGAGGAAACAGAGCAGCACTTTCAAGAAACACTTAAATTACGCACGCGAATGCAAGCGGCGGTTAAACAGTGGGATAAATCGCCTGATGGGGCTGTAAGTGCCGATATATGTAGCTTAATAGAGACCTTTGTTGATCCGATCTCTGAAGTTAAAAATACTAAGGAAGCGTTATGAGTAATGAATCCACCACGCAAAACTTTATGATTGAAGGCGCAAATTGCGGTAGTTGCGTAGCTAAAATAGAGAAAGCGCTGAAAAATGTAAAGGGTGCACAGCGCGTTGAAATGAACTTTGCCGATCGAACTGTGCAAGTAGAAGGTTGTGCAAAGGCTAAGCAGCTAATGCAGGCTGTCGCCGAAATAGGCTATCAAGCTAAACCTATGAATAGTGACTCTCAGCAAGACGCCCTAGATGAAAAAGCCGAAGCTGATAACGCGCACTACAAAAAGCTCATGCGCAATATGGTATTGGCATTAGGTTTGGGTGCGCCATTAATGCTTTATGGTTTAATTTTTGATATGAGTGTCACCACCCAAACTCAGCGCATTGGCTGGTTTATTGTTGGAGTGATGACGTTGGTGGTAATGGCTGTGTCGGGTAAGCAGTTTTATACTGGCGCGTGGCAGTCATTTAAAAATCATACAGCGAATATGGATACTTTGATTGCGCTTGGTACGGGTACAGCCTGGCTATATTCAATGGTGGTGGTGATCATGCCAAGTATATTACCTGAGGTGGCTAGACACGTTTATTTTGAAGCCTCAGCGATGATCATAGGCTTAATTAGTCTTGGCTTAGCTTTTGAAGTAAAGGCACGAGGGCGCACCTCTGAGGCGATTAAACGCTTAATTGGTTTACAACCTAAAACTGCACGAGTGATCCGTGATAACCAAGAGCAAGATATCGCTATAAGCCAAGTTGTAAAAGGCGATGTGGTTCGTGTGCGCCCTGGTGAGAAAATTTCAGTCGATGGAGATGTCATCGAAGGCAGTAGTACACTAGATGAATCAATGCTCACGGGTGAACCTATGCCAGTTAATAAAGGTGAGGGCGATAAGGTTGTTGCTGGTAGTATAAATAAAAGTGGTACTTTGTTGTTTAAAGCAACCCATATTGGCAGTGAAACCACCTTAGCGAACATTATTAATATGGTTAAACGTGCACAAAACTCTAAGCCTTCAATTGGGCGCTTAGCCGATGTTATTTCAGGTATATTTGTACCTACAGTGATGATTATTGCGGTGCTAGCAGGTTTAGCATGGCTTAACTTTGGCCCACAGCCGAGTATTGCTTATGCGGTTGTTGCAATAACCACAGTTTTAATTATTGCTTGCCCGTGTGCACTTGGCTTAGCTACACCGATGTCAATTATGGTAGGCATAGGTAAAGCTGCTCAGTCGGGTATACTTATTCGTAACGGTGAAGCGCTACAAACAACAGCTAAAATCACCACCATGATCTTAGATAAAACAGGCACTATAACCGCTGGTAAGCCAACCGTGACCGATGTGGTTACGTTCAACCAAAGCGACAGTACCGAGGTGCTAAAGTTAGCAGCTAGTCTTGAAAGTAGTTCTGAGCATCCATTAGCCGAAGCTATTGTTAATTATGCTAAAAACCAAAATATCACCCTTGAAAAAGTCAGTGGTTTTAATGCTATCACTGGGCAAGGTGTGACCGGTACCATTAATGAGCAAAGCCTATTGTTTGGCAATCAGGCACTGATGAAAAGCCACAATATAGATATTGCAGAGGCAATACCTCAAGCCGAGCAGCTTGCTAACGCTGCTAAAACGCCGATGTACTTTGCTATTGGCAATCAATTACATGCCATAATCGCAGTTGCTGACCCAATAAAAGAAGACTCAGCTGAAGCTATTAAACGCTTACAAAATAATGGTATTCATGTGGTTATGCTGACAGGCGATAACCAAGCGACCGCTAAAGCCGTTGCCAGCAAAGTCGGTATTACAGACTTTATAGCGCAAGTAATGCCAGATGATAAAGCCGGTGAAGTGACTAAGCGCCAATCTCAAGGTGAAATTGTGGGCATGACTGGCGATGGTATAAATGATGCGCCAGCGTTGGCACAAGCCGATGTTGGATTTGCGATTGGCACTGGTACAGATGTAGCTATTGAAAGTGCGGATATAACGCTGATGCGAGGCTCGCTTCATGGCCTTGCAGATGCGATAGCTGTAAGTGGTGCAACCATAACTAATATAAAGCAAAATTTGTTTGGTGCGTTTATTTATAACATTGCAGGTATTCCGGTTGCTGCAGGGCTGTTGTATCCGTTTTTTGGTTTACTACTAAACCCAGTCGTAGCAGGGGCGGCAATGGCTTTGTCATCGCTAACGGTGGTTACTAATGCCAACCGATTACGTTATTTTAAACCGAGTAAATCGTAATTTTCTTTGGGGGTCTTCATTATGTTATTAATTAATTTATTAGGCGTTTTACTTATTGTCGCTATTATTTATTGGTTTTGGTGGTATGAGCCAAATAAAGTAAACAGTGATAGCAATCAAATAACCATTACGGTGAGTAACGGCGTGTATTCACCAGCGTATATTAAGGTGGCAGCGAATACGCCTCTGACTCTGAGCTTTAATCGACAAGACAGTTCTCCTTGCGCTGAAACAGTGATTTTCCCCACCCTTGAACTCAGTGAAACGCTAAGCATGGGTGAAAATGCACCTATTGAGATACCTGCGCTTGATGCCGGCGAATATGCCTTTCATTGCCAAATGCAAATGTATAAAGGTAAGTTATTGGTTTCGTGATAAAACTAAACGTGTCTCTGATGCGTATGCTCAAGCAGAAAATATAAAAGGTGTAGTATGAATAAATTAAATCCTAAAAAACTGCTCAATAGCAAGTGGACTGCCATTCCAGCCATTAATAAAGAAAAGCACTTTATTATTGTTGAGGTCGAATTTGATGAAGACGGTAATGTGATTGAATGTATCACTGAGGCGGTGATGTCAAAAAATCAATATCCTATTCAGTGGCGCGATTTAAAAGATGAACAAAGATGGCGTCAAGGCTGGAAGTGACCCCTTATACTCATGCCCAAATAAATGGGCATGAGTGATATCAAATTAGTATCCCGCGCGCAGTTTATTCCCTGTTTTTAGTCTTTATTCGCCATACGGCGACAAATCCTTATTTTTTCCTTCCCCGTTAAAAAATAAATTTATATGTTTCTAAAAATTCATTTAAGTTGTTTATTTTCAATTTGTTACCTATTTAACTTAACCTGTTTAATTACGCGTTTTTAATTTGTTCAGTTGCGATTTATCCCTGTAGCGGCTCAGTCTGGTTGTTTTGTGCTTTATTAATGATAGATGTGTCTTTTTTAGATTATTTAACTTATTGAATTTTAAAGGGTATCTTTTTAGTTAAAAGTAGCTGTTGCAAAAGAGCAACAAAATGCGAGGCGTTTTTAAGTAAAAATCACATTTTTATTTTTAACTTGTTGTTTATAAATTAAAAAATAAACATGGCATTGAAGTTGTTATACCTAAGCTGTATTTAGCAAAAAGTGCTTAAGCTTAACGCTTAACTTTACAACCCAATGAAGGAATTACGTTATGACAACATTTAAATCAACACTGGTATTAATGGCTATTGCTTCTTCATCTGCGGCGTTTGCTGCAACAGATTTTGACACACTGGATGTAGATGGTAATGGCGCAATAAGCCAAGCTGAAGCATCAGTAGATGCCTCACTTATGAGCAAGTTTACAGAGCTTGATACGGATAAAAACGGCGAGCTTTCTAAAGCAGAATTTTCTAAGGCTTAAAAGGCCAATACTCAACGCTATTACTTATTCTGAGTTGCCAAAGACAACCTAAATAGGCAAGGGAGCCTATGAAAGAGAATTGCTAGGACGTACGGTTATAGCGTTGAGTCAATTAATTTATACCCAAACATTGCATACTTTGAAGGATTAATATTATGAAAAAATTACAGTCGACTCTTGTACTTATGGCACTTGCTTCTTCATCTGCAGTATTTGCCAGCACAGACTTTGAAACCCTTGATGTAGATGGCAGTGGCACAATTAGCCAAGCGGAAGCATCGGTTGCAGCCGAACTTATGGAGCAGTTTGCAGAGCTGGATGGTGATGGCAATGGTGAACTTTCTAAAGACGAATTTTCAGCATACTAACTTTATAATTCCCTAAGGATCTTTGAAAAGGATTTCTTACCCACTTTTTTATTAAGCTAAGGATTTATTATGAAAACATTTACTAAAACGCTTGCTTTAATTGCACTTGCTTCGTCTTCTGCCGCTTTTGCTGCGGTTGATTTTGATTCATTCGATACAGATGGTGATGGCGTGATCAGCCAGTCTGAAGTACAAGCTAATTCACAATTAGCTAAATTATTTGATGACTTAGATACTGACGGTAATGGTGAATTATCTAAGCAAGAATTTGCTAAAGTTCAGTAACAAACATGCACAATCTTTAACGATACAGATAAAAGCAGCCGAATAATTTCTCGGCTGCTTTTTTATTTACTTATCTTCTAAACGTTTGGCTTTAAAGTCAGATTCATTTATCCACTTAGGCCAATCGCGATTATTGGCAAGTTGACTAGCTATATCTATAACCAGCTCGATATCCTGTTTTGCACCAGCTAATGACCATGTATCTGAATAGTCGTCGGCTTCCTTATGGTATTTATGACTGATGTAGTCAGGGTCGGTATCGCCTAAGCTCATAAACAGTAAACTTGGCACGCCTTGTTTAGCGAGTGAAAAATGATCTGATCTAAAAAACAATCCATTTTGTGGGCGAGGATCCATTTTTACCACGCGTCCTTGTGCTTTAGCCACGTTTGCTAAGTAATACTCCATTTCGGATAGGTTGCTACCATATTGCAAAATATAATCGGTTTCATCGAGTACGTTCATACCATCGATATTTAATAATCCGACCATTTTTTTGGTGGCAATTATATTCCCATTGGCAAATTCTTCTGAGCCAATTAGACCTGTTTCTTCGGCAGTAAAGTTAGCAAACAGGATTGAGCGCTTAAACGGCTTTTGCTGATGCATTTTGCTCATAATGCGAGCTATTTCAAGCGTTGCTGCGGTGCCCGAAGCATTATCGACCGCGCCATTATAAATTTTAGGCCCGTTGTCGGTTTGTTTAGTACCAAAATGATCCCAATGAGCACTAATAATAACGTATTCGTCAGGGGTTTCACTGCCTGTAATTTGTGCAATCACATTATGTGATTTAGCGTGTGACACTTCATTTTTAAATGCAAGGTTCGCCTTTAAGTTCAATTCTTTGGCTTGAAATTGCTGACTTAATGCGTGTTGCTTTAATTGTTGATAATTTAAGTTTGCCGATGCGAATACTTGTTCAGCCGCATTAAGTGTTAACCAGCCCATAACCGGCAGTTCAGATGCATTAAGGTTGTTGTCCATCAAGCTATACTTGGTGCCCGTGTTTGAGCTTTCAACCACGCCCCAAGGGTATGCGGCTGGGGCTGTTTCATGAACAATAAATACCGCTTTTGCACCTTGGCGCGCGGCTTCTTCATATTTATAAGTCCAGCGGCCATAGTAGGTCATGGCATTACCTGTAAATAGTGTATCGTCTTGGGTGGCAAAGCCCGGATCGTTCACCAGCACAATAACGGTTTTATCGGTTACATCAACATTGGCATAGTCGTTCCAGTTATATTCTGGCGCGTTAATCCCATAACCAACAAATACAATATCGCTATTGCGGACATCAATAATCGGCTGTAACTGCTTTGTACGGGCGGTGAAGTCTTTACCTGCAATAAAGCTAAGCTTCCCCATAGTTAATTGCATGTTTTGATCTGCAGTTAGCATGGCCATTTTAACTGGCTGTAAATACTTCCCTTGATACGCGCCAGACAACCCCATTGCTTGGTATTGCTCACTTAAATAGCCAACGGTTTTAACTTCACCTAAGGTAAGCGGGCCGCGTCCTTCAAAGTCATCTGACGCTAAGGTTTTAATATGCTGTTTAAGATTATTTAAACTAACACCAGGGGTGTTTTCAAGAGATGAAGCTGGCGTTGTAGGCTCAGAGCAACCCGTTAGTGCAATAGCTAAAAAAAGTGCAGTGATTTTTATATAAGACATAACTACTTAAAATAATAATTTTTTTCGACTATAACCCCAAGTAACCGGTAAATGCGAATTTTTATCTCTTTTAACCTTATTTTTATGTCGCTTACCTCTTCACCTATTTACCCGTTCATCGCCTTTAGGTAAGTTAAAACAATAACAAAAGGGATAAAGCAATGAAGCAATTTAATCGTCGAGACTTTTTAAAAGCAGCCAGTGTTGCCGCAGCTGCAGGTGTAGTGAGTGGTTGTGCATCAAGTCGCAGTGCTAATGCAAGCGCACCAAAATAGCAAGGGCGCAGCGTTATTGGTTTAGTCGCGCCCAAAATGGATGTGGTTAGAGTGGGCTTTATTGGTGTGGGTCAGCGCGGTTATGGACATGTAAAGCGTATGAGTCATATAGAAGGTACGCAAATAGTCGCTATTTGTGACACGCACACTGAGGTGCTAGAGCGAGCTGCTAATTATTTAGTTGATAAAGGGGTAGCTAAGCCGGCGTTATATACTGGCAGTGAGCACGCCTATCAACAAATGCTTGAACGACAAGACATAGATATAGTCATTATTTCTACTCCTTGGGCATGGCATGCACCTATGGCTATCGATACTATGAACAGCGCAAAACATGCTTTTGTTGAAGTGCCCCTGGCACTGACTGTTGACGAAATGTGGCAGATTGTAGATACCGCCGAACGTACTCAAAAAAATTGCATGATGATGGAAAATGTGAATTACGGTCGCGACGAGTTAATGGTATTAAACATGGTGCGCCAAGGTGTATTTGGGGAGCTGTTACATGGCGAAGCGGCCTATATTCATGAGCTTCGTTGGCAAATGAAAGAGCTTGAGCACAAAACAGGCTCATGGCGAACGCAATGGCATGCAAAACGTGATGGTAACTTATATCCTACGCATGGATTAGGGCCGGTATCGCAATATATGAATATAAATCGTGGCGATAGGTTTGATTTTTTAACCTCAATGAGCTCTCCTTCGCTGGGTAGAAGCGCGTATGCACAACGCGAATTTGCAGCGGATCATTCCCGTAATCAGCTTAATTATATTGCCGGTGATATGAACACGACACTGATTAAAACTCTCAAGGGGCGCAGTATTATGGTACAGCACGATACAACAACCCCTCGGCCATACTCTCGACATAACTTAATCCAAGGCACGAATGGTGTGTTTGCCGGTTTCCCTAATCGTATTGCACTTGAAAATGGCGGATCAACAAGTTTTCATGAATGGGATTATGATATGAGCGCATGGTATGAGCAGTACGACCATCCCCTATGGATTAAAATGGGTGAAGAAGCGCAGCGTAATGGCGGCCACGGTGGCATGGATTTTTTAATGTTTTGGCGAATGATTTATTGCCTAAGAAATGGCGAGCCGCTGGATCAGGACGTTTACGATGGCGCAGCATGGTCGGTTATTTCACCGTTATCAGCACTGTCTGTGAGTGAGCGTAGCCGCTCAATTGATATTCCCGACTTTACTCGCGGTGCATGGCAAACAGCACAGCCTTTAGGCATTGTAAGCTAAGGTTTATAGCAGGCACAAAAAAAGAGCGCATGCGCTCTTTTTTATTTAACAGCTTATTACAATAGGGATCAGCTACTTCTTACATCTACTTTTAATTTAAGCTTTTGTCCTGGCTGTAAGTATTTTTGCCCAGCAAGGTTATTCCATTTAATAATATCGCTCACTGTTAAATTAAACTTAGACGCAATACGCGCTAAAGAATCACCTCGGCGTACTTTGTAGGTAATAGTACGATTAGTGTTATTCGCCGATTCTTTAGGCTGGTTCGCTGACTTATAAACAACCAACTTTTGATTTAAGCGCAGTACTGCATTTTTCTTCAGCTTATTCCACTTAGCTAATTCACTCATAGTTACATCGTATTCGCGGCTAATATCCCAAAGGGTATCGCCACTTTTTACTGTATGAGAAAGTTTAGTGCGTAAACTTTTATTAGCGGCCGCACGTACTTGCTGAGGCAAATGTTCACTGTTAATTTTACCATCAGTGAGTGGTACTAAAATTTGTTGACCCACACGAATTACGTTTGAGTTAAGCTTATTTAATGACTTAATCGCGCTGATACTAGTGGTAAATTTATCTGCAATCACCGACAAGCTATCGCCACGTTTTACCTTATATTGCTGCCAGCGAAGACGGTTTTTAACCGCTGTGGCGGTGAGCTTTTCAGTGAATTGCTCTACTTTATCGGTAGGAAGTAATAAAAAGTGTGGGCCATCAGGATCGGTTGCCCAGCGGTTAAATCCTGGGTTTAATCGATATAGCTCGGTGAGGGTCATGTCGGCCATATCCGCAGCCAATGCTAAATCTATTTGTGACTCAATATTAACCACTTCAACCACTTGCGCGTTAATAATAGGCTTCCACGACACATTAAAATCATCTGCACGTTTGAGCAAATCAGCCAAGGCCAATAATTTAGGCACGTAGGCGGTGGTTTCACGAGGCAAATCTAGCGACCAAAAATCGGTAGGTAAATGCTTTTTACGATTCTTTTTAATCGCTCGCAGCAAGCGGCCTTCACCTGAGTTATAGGCGGCAATTGCGTTTAGCCAATCACCTTCAAGGGTTTTGTGCAAGTACGAAAGATAATCAAGCGCTGCGCGAGTAGATTGAACAATATCGCGACGACCGTCATACCACCAGTTTTGTTTTAAATCGAAACGCTCACCAGTTGCAGGCATAAATTGCCAAATACCCGATGCAGTTCGGTGCGAATAGCCATAAGGGTCGAACGCACTTTCTACAATGGGTAAAAGTGCAATTTCGATAGGCATTTCACGCTTTTCAATTTCTTCAACAATAAAATGTAAATACGGCTCAGCACGTTTAGAAATACGATCTAGGTAAGCCTGATGACGTGCATAATAATTTCGTTCAGCGACCACAGGGCGGTTTTGTGGAATATCTATAGATAATTGGTAACGAATACGCTCCCAAACATCGTCAAACACGGGGGCTTCTTCTTCGATGTCGTTTACTTGTTGATATTGCGCATTCATCATTAATGCAGTGCTAATATCATTTGGGCTAGCGCCTTCAAGCTGGTTTTGGGCTTGATCTTGTGAATCTGTGTTTAACGTTGTCAGTGTTTGACAACCGCTTAGCGTCATCGCTAAGACCAATAAAAGAGGAGATTTATTCATAAATACCAATACATAGGGTAAAAAACTCGGCGAATACTACCCATAATGAGTAAACATTGCCACTTATGAGCGTTAAAAGTTCCAAACAAATATGATTAGAAAATGTTAACTTATTGTTTATTAACTAATCGTTTTATTATTGTTGTTGCTAGAGCCTGTTTAGCCTTAAAAGGTCGAACAGACCTTAATTTAAAAATTGTCTTTGAACTTTCTCAGACTAGCAAAGTTTTCCCAAGGTTCATTGTTTTTTGTAACTAAACAATATTCTTTTGGTAATGACTCTGTAATATTGGGTAAATTGCTACGCATAAATGGGTTTATTTTCAGCTCTTGGCCTATGGTGCTTGGCAAGCTTATTTCATCGTCTTTACGCAACTTTTCTACTTGCTCGCTGTAAGCGAGTAATTCAGGGTTTCGTGGCTCAACCGCTTTTGCAAAGGCCAAGTTTGCTTGGGTGTACTCGTGGGTGCAATATACTTTGCAATCACTTGGCAGCGCACGCAACTTATTAAATGAGTGCCACATTTGCTCTGGACTGCCTTCAAATAAGCGCCCACAACCGCCACTAAACAGGGTGTCGCCAGTAAAGGCCAGTTCATCATTAATATAGCAAATATGGTCTAGAGTGTGCCCTGGTGTTGCTATAATCTCAAATGGAATACTTAATACGCTAATTGTGTCACCTTCATTTAAAGGCGTTGTTATTCCCTCAAATGGGCTATTACTAGGGCCATAAACTGCAATGTTTGGGTACTGCTTTACTAATTGAGCTACACCATCGGTATGATCATAATGATGATGGGTAATTAAAATACCGCCAAGGGTTAAGTTATGCTGTGCTAAATGCTCTAAAACTGGCGCTGATTGTCCTGGGTCAATCACCCACGCTTGGTTATTCTGCTCGGTGGTTAAGCACCAAATGTAGTTATCAGAAAAGGCTTTAATTGCTTTGACTTGCACCATGTATCGTTGCTCTATAAAGTGGTATTTAATTAATATTATAACGAGCTTATATAATGAAACCAGCCCTTAGTTTTCAAGAAGGCCCCAAACCGTTGTCATGGCAGCAGTTTCCGCATGGTGATTATTTACGTTGTGATATAGAACGCAAATTATCGCCGTGGTTACCGCGTATGTTTGGCTATCATATGCTTAAATTGGGTAACTTAAGTGCTGAACTCGATACCAGCAAAAGCTCTATTAAGCATCAAGTATGCGTTGCAGAGCCTGGCCCATACACTGGAGTAGTGGCCGATATAGACGAACTGCCTTTTTATGAGCACAGTATAGATGCCTGTATTATGAGCCATTGTTTAGAGTATCACTCAGATCCGCATCATATATTACGTGAGGCGCATCGAACCCTTATTCCAGGCGGTTATATTGCCATTACGGGTTTTAATCCGTTTAGCTTTTGTGGGTTAGCGCAATTGTTGCCATTTAGCCGTCAAAAATTACCGTGGACAGGGCGCTTTTTCACCCCGGCACGAGTTAAAGATTGGCTAAATTTACTTGGATTTGAAATTGTGGCCGATGAGCGTTTTATATATTCGTCGTTGGCACGGGGTAATCGCTTATCGCGGTTTGCATTTTGGCGCAGCTTTACCAAGCAATATTTAAAACCTATGGGCAGTGTGTATTTGCTGGTGGCTCGAAAGCGTGTTGCGCCACTTACGCCAATAAAACCTAAGTGGCATGCTCGTCCACAATTTGCGCCAATAAAAGGGGTAGGGCTTAGGCAGACCTCAAAACAGCATTATCAGCAAAACAAAAAGTAATTAGAACCTATTGGTTACGGTTGATAACCTTCATCATCGAGTAAGTCGCTGCCGCTGGCTGCATCACGAGCAAGGTCGTCAACAATTTCGTTATATTTATGGCCACTGTGGCCTTTTACCCATTTCCAGGTAACGTCGTGCTCGGCACAGGCTTTGTCGAGACGTTTCCATAAATCGACATTCTTAACCGGCTTTTTGGCCGAGGTTTGCCAACCGCGTTTTTTCCAATTGGTGATCCATGACTCAATACCCTGCTTAACATATTGGCTATCGGTAGTTAGGGTTACAGGGCAAGAACGGTTAAGGGATTCCAGCGCCACAATGGCTGCCAGCATTTCCATACGGTTGTTGGTTGTAAGCTTGTAGCCTTGGCTTAATTTTTTTTCATGGGCTTCATAAATCATAAAAATACCATAACCACCGGGGCCTGGATTACCTAAACACGAACCATCGGTGTAAATCTCTACGGTTTTTTGCACTGTTTTACCTTGATATTATGTACAATAAAGTGATTATAGAAAGATACCAGAGTCAGGCTTAATTCGATATGGCACGCAGACAAATAGTTTTAGATACAGAAACCACCGGCATCGACCCTAAACAAGGGCACCGTATCATTGAGATCGGCTGTGTGGAGCTTATGAATCGTCGGTTAACCGGCAATAATTTTCACGTTTACATTAATCCGCAGCGCAGCATTGAAGAAGAAGCAATCGATGTTCACGGTATTACTAATGAATTTTTACGCGATAAACCGCTTTATCGTGATATTGCTCAAGAGTTTTTTGACTATATTAAAGGGGCTGAGTTAGTTATTCATAATGCGCCGTTCGATATTGGCCATATGGATAATGAATTTGCGTTATTAAACCAAGGCTATCAAAACACCCATAGTTTTTGTGGCGTGCTTGATACCCTTAAAATGGCGCGTGACTTGCATCCAGGGCAAAAGAACAACCTAGATGCACTTTGTCGCCGCTACGATGTTGATAACACTAAGCGGACGTTACACGGCGCCTTACTGGATTCTGAAATTTTAGCCGATGTTTACCTGGCAATGACCGGGGGGCAAGTAAAGCTAAACCTAAATCAAAACAAAGATGACTCAAGTGAAGATCAAAAAGGCGGTATTAGACGCCTAAGTAGCGACAGGGCGCCTCTGGTAGTTATAGCAGCTAGCGATGCAGAGCAAAGCGCACATCAAACGCGTTTAGACATTGTACAAAAGGAGGGCGGCCATTGTTTATGGCGCGCTGAATAGGGCATTATTATGAAAACGCTATTAGTAGTTTCACTGCTTTTAATTGCCGTGTGTTTCCACCCCGATGCACACAGCGTAAAGCAAGTTGAAGAGTTAAAAGGCAGCGGTAAACAAAATGAAATCCCGTTACTGGATAACCGTTTTCGTGTTGATGACAAAATTGATGAAATAAAATTAATATTCTTTAGACGCCCAGGATCGCCTGCCGTTATTTTAGTAAGACCCGATGGCACTAAATACTTTGCTATTAATGCGGTGAGAAACACCAGCCTTGATTGGTACGATGAATTAAATTATGACTTAGTGGTTATTCGCAATCCCATGCCAGGGCCGTGGCAAGTTATTGGCCAAATAATGGCAGAGAGCCGCATTGTTGTTATTGGTGAGTTATCACTTAAAGTTGAACCACTGCCTAAAATTCTTTTTCAGGGTGAAACTGTAAAAATAACCGGTGAGATTTTAAATGATGGCGAGCCGATTCGTGCCAACCTATTTAAAGATGCGGTCTCGCTTAATGTGAGCTTTGTGAGCACCAATAATGAGAACTTTGAAAACTTTGGTGCAGGCATACAACAAGTAACCGAATTTAAAGATGATGGCTATGGCTTTGATGAGCGTGCCAAAGATGGTGTGTTTACCGGTGAGTTTACTTTAAATTTTACACCCGGCGAATGGCGTCCTGAGCTTTACATTACCACCGACGTATTAGAGAGACGGGTGGTTCAAGATGCTATTGTTGTACATGAGCCGCCCTTTAGCTTCACCTCCGTTGAAGCAACCGAAGAGGGTGACGATCATCGCATTACCATCAATATTGATGATAAGCTTTTAAAAGCTGAAACGGTGATCATGCAAGGTAAAATTTATTATCCCAATGGTGAAGAACAGGTATTTTACTTAGATAGTAACAGCACCACAGCGAGAGAGTTGGCTTTACAAGATTATGGTTGGGGACGATACAACATCGAAATCTCTGTTTTTGGCTCAACAATTAATGACCGAGAGTTTATGGCCACATTGCCAACCTATTTATTTGAAATAGAAAGACCGATAGAAGTGATTGCAGAAATTCCAGTTGCCAGTGTCACCGAACCAGAAAGTATTCCTGTGCCAGTTGTAAAACCAAAAGTAATGGCCACGGGATTAATGGTTAGTTTAATTGTTGGTGGAAATTTAGCCATTTTATTTATAGGTTGGCTATGTATTCGTGTTTTTGTGCAGAACAAACCATTAAAACTTAAATTGAATTTAACTTTTTTAAAGAAAAAGAAAGCCGTTGAGTCAAAAAAAGCCGAGCAGCAAAAATCAGATGATTCAGAAAGTAGCTCAAAAAATGACAAATCAGGTGGAATTTTAAACCTTTCGATGTCAGATGACTAAAAAACCTGTAAAAAAACAAAAAAGCCCTTGACGAAGCAGGGGCTGGTTCGTATTATTCACGCCGCTGTCAGGGGAGACTCAGACAGAAACGAAAATGC